>JADKCL010000022.1 GCA_016718825.1 Bacteroidota bacterium
TGAATTCTTGAAACAAAAAGAATGTATTTTAGTCTTTTCCTTTTTTCCAGTCTTGAAATTCGATGCGACATGAATATTTTTGAAACTACCAAGGCCAAATTAGATTCCTTGGATGTGAAATCTTACGCAGCAGATCTTCCTGCAGGAAAAATAAGATGGGTCGACGCCAATCGCAATACTGTTGCCCATGCCGATTGCAAGGGCATTATTTCATTTGCTGGCACCAACCAAAGCTATGTTTGGATTTCCACAATGAGTTACTATGACAAGATTCCTAGAATTCAGGTTCCAGACGGGGAAACCACCTCAAAGTCAGGCGTTTCCGAAGATGAGGCAAGGACTGTAGCTTCAACAGCTGCAAAAAATGCTGGCGCTGAGTACGCCTATGCTGCCCCAGTTGCCGGGGGTGGATTCCTATACCTTGCCATATTCAACATGAAAATCGGTGATATTGAAAACGGCCAAGATGGTGCCTTGGAGAAGGAAAAGGCACTCTGGGAATTTATCAAGCTTAAAATGGAAGGGATTATTCCGCTTCTCGGCGAATTGGAATTTGAGTCACTTTTCTATGGACTACTAGGTGAGCTTGAAAACCAGATGCATTATGTTTTTCGGGGCCATCCGGTCGAGGGTAAGCTGAAAAATATCCTTCAAACCCTAAACCAATCCGATCTTGAACATGAATGCGGCCCAGGTATGTTACGCGATTTACAAGCTGTTCTCGATCTGACGAACAAGGAACTTGAAAGATTCGACTAGTTTTCTTTTCCATCACCAACAACCCATTCTACTATGAACTCAAAGCAAACCGTTTGGACATCTCCGCTTTGCCCCGCCCCCGATCAGCCGCTGAATTGGGAGGCCTTGAACGCGCTCAACTGGGTGCAAAAGCTGCACGGCACGCCCCAAAGCCCGATCCACCATGCCGAAGGCAATGTTGGCATCCATACGCGGATGGTGATGGAAAGCTTGCTTTCGCTACCTGATTATCAATCGCTTCCGGAGCCCAAACGTTCGACACTTTTCCTCGCCACACTCGCGCATGACATCGCCAAGCCGATGTGCACGGTCATCGAGCCGAATGGGGACATTGTTTCGCCGCGCCACGCGGTCAAGGGCCGCAGCTTGATTCGGCAGGAAATTTTTCAGCAAAATCCGGGGCCGATTCCGTTTGCCATTCGGGAGGAAATCGCGCAATTGGTGCGGTACCACGGCTTGCCGTTGTGGTTTTTGGAGAAGCGTGATTTACAGGCTACACTCTTGAAAGCCAGCATTTCCTGCGATCTGAAGTTGCTCGCTTTGCTGGCAGAGGCGGATGTCTTGGGCCGCGAATGCAAGGACAAAAACGAACTCCTCGACCGCGTGGCGATATTCCGCGAATATTGTCAGGAACAAGGAGTTTGGGACGGGCCTTGGCCGTTCAAGGATGGGCATCAGCGGTTTGAATACTTCAAAAATCCGGAGAATGGGCCTTTTTATGAGCCGTTTGATGTTTTCCGGGGCGAAGCGATTTTGATGTGCGGCATGCCGGGTTCGGGCAAGGACACCTGGATTGCAAAACATGGCCAAGGCTTGCCGGTGATTTCGCTGGATCAGATGCGCGAGGACATGGACATCGCGCACCGCGAAGCCCAAGGCAAACTCATCAACGCCGCCAAAGAACGCGCCAAGGAGTACATGCGCAAAGGCCAATCCTTCATTTGGAACGCGACCAACATCGTGCCGAGCATCCGGGGGCAGCTGATCGAGCTGTTTGACAGCTACAAAGCCCGCACGAAAATCGTGTATATCGAGGTTCCATTCGCCAGAATGATGCAACAAAATGCCAACCGCGCAGCCAAGGTTCCCGACAATGTCATGCGCCAAATGGTCAAAAAATGGGAAGTGCCTGAGGTTTGGGAAGCTGTGGACGTGGAGTTTGTAGTTGGAGTTTGAGTGCGAGGAAACAGTTCGAGGGTGGATAGCGAAGGCGGCGCTAACACACCAGCCGCCGATAGCGCCACCTTCGCGAGTTCCCGCATGTCGTAAACAGCCCAACCGCTGATTGCGCCACCTTCGCATCCCGGTCACCCGCCTAGCTTCTCGCGCAGCCAATCGGCATCTGCAATCTGCCTGGTCGCCTCAAAGTCTGCCCGGATTTTCGCGATCCGTTTGTGGTCTCCGTAACCTACGCGGCTGAGTTTCTTCACAAAAAGGATCAAGTTGAGATAATTGGTGCGGTGTGAGGCCGAAATGAGCTTGTTTCTGCGAAGAAAAGTGCGAAAGCTCTCTATCAAGCTGTCCAATGCGTCGATTTCATGGAGTTCGAAGTAGATTTTGAGCAGCATCACTTTGGCGTCGAGGTTGTAAAAAACATCTTCGTATTCCAGCTTTTGAAGGAGCTTGAGCACCTCACTGTAATGCTTTTCGTAGAAATGCAGCTTGGCGAGGTTGTAGGTAAATGCGTTTTCGCGGTGCTCGACCGGGATGCGGTCCTTGTAGCTGCGAATGAAACTTTCTACCCACTCAAATTCGGAGAGGCGTAACCCGACGACCACGATGTTTTTGTAATCCCAAGGGCTGAGGCTGTCGCCTTCGAGGAGAACCTTGCGTTCCAATGATTCCTTGTAAAGGTCAAAGATTTCGCGCAAATAGGTTCCTTCGCCGGCGTTGATGCGGCCGATGCAATAGTTCATGGCAAAGGCATAAAGGTGCCGTGCTTCATCGAGCGTAAATTCGAGGGCGAACTGCGACAACTGTTTGCGCAGCAGCGGATAATGCTCATTCTCCTCTGGCCGGCTGAGCATTTGGTAGATCCGGAAGTAGATCAAAACGGCCGGATCCTCTGCGTAATGACTGGTCGGCAACTGCTTCAGCAAGCCCTCGATCAAGGGATCCTGAAAGTCACCGCCCATCACGTTCCGGTTGTTGAGGCGCGTGCAAGCATATTTGAGCTTGTTGAAGAGGTAAAACCGGTCCAAACTGGCGACCGACGCATCCAAATTGGTCACGCCACTGCGGTTTGCACTTCGTTCGAGCCAGGCATTGCGTTCTGCTTCCAGGAGATAATCGTCCAGCAAAGCCCGTGAATTGAGCAATTGATTGCGATCCAACGCGGGATTGGATGGGTCGGTATGCGACAATTCCGATCGCATGGCTTTCCGGTAAAAAAACTCATAAAGGGCGGGGACCTCTCGCTCCCGCAAGGTTTTGAGCAATTCCACCTGCTGCTGCGCTTGAGATTCTGCGAATTGCTCGAGCGTCAAAAACTTGACGACCAATTCCAGCAATTCCGAAGCCAAGCGCCTCAGGAACAAATCTTCGAACGGCCTGTCCGGAAAAATTGCCTTCCAAACATCCTGCTTTTCCATGGAGCCCGCCGGCGAAAAAAGTGCATTCGCAAGACTCCACAGGCGCAAATCGACATTGTGGTAGGGTGATGCCAAGAACTTCAACAGCCTTACCTGTTCTTTTTTCTGCAAGGTCGACAGCAACCCAACCAATTTTGAATCTTTCACTCCGACAAATTACAAATTTTGACATTCAAATATTGACATAAAGTCACATTTTAAATCAAAATCGAATATGCGCCCAAAATGATCAGCCGACAAATATTTAAAAATGTTCTTTTTTAGCCCTTCACTTCGGTCAATCTTTGTATTGTGCAAGTTCCATTGACGGTTCTTGCAACCAGAGAATGCATCGAGACAAAGAAAATATCACCAAAAATTTGCTGCTTTACGGGAATCCTATGCGCCTGAAATACATCCTTACGCTGCTCTTGCTTTGCCTTGGTTTTGGAATCGGCACGCTTTCGGCCACCCATTTCATCGGCTCCACCATTACCTATGAATGCCTTGGCGGAGGCCAATACCGCGCTCATTTGCATTACTATGCCGATTGCCAAGGATTGACTCCCAATCCCGCGCCGCTGACCGTTACCGGATTCGGGGTCGGATGCACCGCACCCACGGCAACGGCATGGACGCTTGTCAGTTCCGATGATGTTTCCTTTCTCTCTCCTGCCTACCCGACCACATGCTCCGGCGGAGCCTACCCTGGAGTGAGGGACTATCATTTCACGAGCGACTACAATTTTAGTGGTGTTTCTTGTACCAAGTACCAGTTCTCGTGGAATGAATGCTGCCGTAACGGATCGAATACCAGTATTCAAAACGCGATGACAGCCGGCTCTACCGTTGTCACCGACACCCTGAATTTGAGCATCGTGGGTTGCAACAGTTCGCCAGTTTGGCACAATGCGCCTCCACGCATCGCTACGGCCCTGCGCAGCAACAACTTTTTTGACCTTGGTGCCACCGATCCCGATGGGGATTCCTTGGCTTATTCATTGGAAACGCCACTCGATGGCAGCGGAAACCCGATCGTTTACAACCTGGGTTACAATTGGTGGAATCCGATGGGACCGAATTGGATGCATACGTTCAATGAGGAAAATGGTCTTCTATGGATCGTACCCAATGCCGGTGCGAATGTCATCGCGTCCATCGGCGTGCGCGTAACGGAATATCGCAACGGTCAACGAATTGGGAGTGTGCTGCGCGAATTTGAAATCCTCGGTTCGACGACATTTCCAGCGAATCTTCTACCTGCAATTTCGCTCCCGACCAATCCTGTTGGTGCCCGGGTGATTGGCGGACAGATCATCGTGCCACCCGGAGGCAGCTTCTGCGTGGACTTCAATGCTACTGACCCCAACACCGGCGATGCCACGCAGCTCAGTTGGATGAGTGACCTTCCTGGGGCCGCATTCACCGACACCTTTGGCATCGGTCCGGATACGGTGATGGCTGTCGGACCTTGGGCACGACTTTGCTGGACCGCCCCAACTTCGATTGCAGCGCCAACTGGCAAGCGTTTTTGGATCACGGCCATCGACACTACCTCGCAACTCAACAATATGGTTGCCGCTTGGTACGACATTCGGCTTGGGGATACGAGCCTTGTATGGCCAGGGGATGCAGACAACAATCTGGTGGCTGATGCCTTTGACCTTCTGCCGATCGGTGTCAACTACGGGAATGTTGGGACGATGCGAAGCACGATCACCAATGCTTGGGCAGGCCAAGTGAGTTCGCCTTGGACTTGGGGAACACCTATCCCCGGCATCATCGACGAAATGTTCAGTGACTGCAACGGCGACAGTCTTGTCGACGACAATGACACCTTGGCGATCACCTTGAACTATGGCCTTACACATTTGAAGGCAAATCTTCCTGTGGCGCGTGGCACGACAGTTGATCCACCTTTCCGGCTTGTGCTGCCTGACAGTGCATCCGTCGGAGACACGATCTCGGCGCCGATCATCTTGGGAGACAATAGTGTACCTGCCGCCAACATCTACGGATGGGCTTTCAAATTGCATTACGATGCTTCGTTGATTGACAGCAGCACCTTCTGGATCGACTTCAACGGCAGTTGGCTTGCGAATGGAAGCACCACGCTCGACATGTCGCGCAACCATCCGACGCTTAGCATCTGTGATGCAGCGCAAGTACGCACCAACCATACCTCTTCTTCCGGAATGGGACAGGTGGCGACCGCTCACTTTGTGATCATCGACAACATCGACGGCAAACGGGCGACACTGGATTCCGCATCCTTGAATGTCTTTTTCACGGATGTGAAAGTCATTGGCATGGATGGCCTTGCAATGCCGGTCGATGCACAGCAAGATTCCATGATGGTCTTTGACCGTACCACCGAGACACCACTACTCAATGCGCCAGATGCATTTGTCCAAATCTATCCGAATCCAGCCCAAGATCGCCTGACGATTGCGGCTACCGGTACGGAAATCGAGGAAATTGAATTGATTTCGCTGCAGGGTCAGTTGCTTTTCCGTCAGACGGAGATTCACAAGGCGAAGTTCCCGATGTCGCTCCACGGATTTGCACCGGGCATGTACTTCGCCCGCATCCAAACGAAATCGGGCATGACGGTACAACGCATCGTCATCGAATAAGCCAAGAAGACTTTTTTTCTACTATTGGAAGTTATGATTCTAGGAAGTGCCGACCCTTGGGTTGGCATTTTCTATTTTTCGCTACCCGGTCAATTCGGATACTTTGGGTCCAACTCGATCTGCTTTGCGATCATGGCTGCGCGGACGCGCTCGACCAAGGCGGCCACATCGACTTCCTGCAATCCCACCGTCGAAATCGGCTCCATAAAATGCTGACTCAGCACTCCGGGACGGATCTTCCCGAATTTGGCTTGGGGCATCGTGCGTCTTGTATTGATCGTCACCACGGGAAGGATCGGAACCTGGGTCGCGACGGCGAGCTTGAAGGCGCCATCAAAAAAGGGCTGCATTTGCTCATTCGTGCGATTTTGAGTGCCTTCCGGATAGATCATCAGGGATTCGCCCAAAGTTACGGCCTCGACCATACGTTGGAAGCTGGCTTTGCGGCTCTCGGGGCTGCTGCGGTCGACCATGATCCCGGAGGTTTTGAAGATGAAGCCCATGATCGGCACCTTGAGCAATTCGCGTTTGGCGAGCGTGCGAAAGGGCGCACGGATGTTCACATAGGAAACAGGGGTATCCAGAAAACTGTTGTGGTTGGTTACCAACACCATCGGGGTTTGGCCATATTCAGCCTTCCAACCCGTCTGCCGATACCGGATCCCGATCCAAAATCCCCAGAATTGTGACCACATGCGCAGGATGGAATCACTGTAAACCAAGGCCTTCTTGCGTGACATCAGCTTGCCCCAAAGCAGGAAGAAAAATGCCCAAAGCATCGTGGAAATGAATGTCCATGCCACCCAAACCACATATATTTTTTGAAGGATCTTTTTGATAGTCTTTTACCGTTGAATCAAAACTCGCTGACTTCCAATGCGGCCGGCTGCATCGCGTACCGAAACCATGTACCAGCCGCTTGCAAGATAACCCTTTTCCAGCGCGATGGTTTCCTGATTTTCTACCAGCATTTCATGGATCAATCGACCTTCACCATCCACCATTCGAATCTCATACTTTCCGTTCGGCTCGGGCAATTGAAGGTAAAACCGACCGTCATTGGGATTGGGATAGACCTTGAGTTCCAAGGAAACCGAGGATTCGGCAGCCACAACGAAATTTTCATAAGTGCCCATTGCATATTCGCCTTCCAGCAAATCCAATGCGATGATGCTGCCGATCTTGTCTGCGGGGCTTCCCATCAGCCGCTGAAAATTGGTGACTTGCTGCCAGTCCTCACGCGCGTTGGGACGGTAGAAGAGCAAGAGCGAGTCTTCACCGTTGGTCATCCAAGTATGGTCGAGCAATCCAGCGGACTGGGCCGTGGTGCCATTGTAGAAAAATTTGCCACGAGCTTGGAATCCATTCGGGAAAATACCCCTCACAGTCCAATACCGCGAATTGCCAAGTTTGATCCCGGGCCTGGGTGACCAAAAGCTGTCTGGCGCAATCCAGTTGTGGGTTACTTGCACCCACGCGCTGTCAATCAATGAATCGACCACGACATCCAGCCAAGTATTGGGAAATGTTTTGGTTCCGGTACTGCGAATGGTTTGGTAATTGTCGGTGGTAGCATCTGCAACCCATTCCTCGGGGTCGATGATCACGGCAACGGGCATGAACATCCAGCCGATATGGATGGAATCTGATGCGCCCGTAATGACCACATTGGTATCCAATCGCTCCCAATTGGCCCCTAAGAACCGCACGGGCACCACCAACGAATCACTGTAAACAGTCGCAGGCCCCTTAAACCGCTGCCTGAAAAACATATAGGTATGGTCCAATCCGCCGGGAATCACATAAAATGAATCCAATGAAACGTGGACAAATCCACCTTGATGCACCCAAGAATCGAAGAAATTGGTCAGATTGCGGCCCGTGCTCGCTTCCAAGCTCAACCGAAGGCTGTCGCTGTTCACGTGGCTGAATCGATATTGATTGAGGTACTGCGTGATGCCCGGAAAAAAACGGCTATCCCGCAATTGCCCGCGCAACGAGTGCGCTACCAAGGCGCCTCTGCTGTAGGTCGTGCGACTGTAAGTATAATCATGTGGCATCGCCGAAAGCGGCTGATATCCACCATCTTCCACGTAAGCGCGACGCAAGACATCACTGTGGGTACTGCGGTTGTAATTTTTGTAGGAGGTAAAGCCGTAGGCAGCCTCCATAAAAATCGATTCGCAGAAACTGGCCCAACCTTCATTCAGCCACATTTCGCCTTCCTCTTCGCAGGTCACCAAATCTCCAAACCAATGGTGACTCGCCTCGTGGGCCCAAATCGTCTCGTAGGCCTGCCCCTGATTGAGCAAAACCCGCGGATAAGCGATGTTGGTGGCATGTTCCATGGCCCCGACGCTGCCATTGACCGGCTGATTGACAATCACATAACCGAGGCGTTCCCAAGAAAACGCGCCAAACTTGCTTTCAAATGCAGCGACGCCGGTGAGCAGGCGTTGTGCTTGCGTTTTTGCGGCCGCAGTATCCCCAGCGGTAGCATAAATGTCAAAGGGAATCGTGTCCCCGGAAATGCTTACAAACGAACGCGCGACATGCGCATACGGGGCAACGCTAAATCCCACCAAGTAGGTCGGAATGTTGTCGCGCAGGTTCCAATGCCAGATTTTGCTCGCACCGCCGCCATTCGTCTTGGATTGCAAGGTGCCATTGCAAATGGCCATTTGGCTGCTGTCCACCCGGAAATAGAAATCAAAATAGGCGCGATCGACAAAATTGTCCTTGCAGGGAAACATGCTCCGACCATACACATGCGGATCGGTCGTCAGTCCCACGCCTAGGTTAAAAACATTGTTGGGCACGAAATAAACGCCGCCAAATCCGCCAGCGTCCAGCGAACTGCGGCCTCGGTACCAAACGGAAACCACGACAGTGTCTCCCATTCCAGGCGCAGGACTGGGGTGAATCGCGAGTAATGTGTCGTTGTAGGAAAAGGTCGTAGTCAATCCATTGACCTTGACACTATCGACTTGGTAGCGCAGCAAATCCAAAGTGATGGAGCTCAGGCTCGTGACGGTCGATACCAATTGCACATCGGTATGCCCCCGAATCTCCCTCAGATTGGTCGCATTGACGATCGTATCGACGTGAATGCCGTAATGGATCACGTCCAGCGAATCGGAATTGGAGGCCTTGGCCGTCGCAAAAACGGAAAACAATGCAAGGAAACAGACGAAATGGGAACAACGCATCAACGAATCAATTTTGATCCTCCAAGATAGAAAACTTATCGTTACCCCGCGGCGAATGGCATTCGATGGATCGAAATTGAATTCATAGGCCATCCAAATCGACCGTTTCAGGCGATGTCTTTCAAAAAACCGTATTTTTTGCGGTACTGATCCAAATATGCCCGAATGCCCTGATTTTCAGGCTTGGCAAGTGCGGGATCCTCGGAAATCAAGGAAAATGCGGCTTCCCTTGCGATTTCAAACAATTCGCCGTCCTCGATGAAGTTGGCGAGGCGGAGCTCGGGAATCACACCGCTTTGCCTTGTACCGAGAAAGTCGCCGTGGCCACGCAACTTGAGGTCAATTTCAGCGATTTTGAAGCCATCATGGGTATCGACCATGGCGCGGAGGCGCTTTTTGGCATCTTCGCTGTTTTTTTCGCTTGCCATGAGAATGCAATAGCTCTGTTCCGCGCCACGCCCTACCCTACCCCGCAATTGATGCAGCTGCGACAACCCAAACCGATTCGAATTTTCAATCACCATCACGGACGCATTGGGTACGTCCACGCCAACCTCAATCACAGTCGTCGCCACCAAAATCTTCGTTTCGCCCTTTTTGAAGCGTTGCATTTCAAAATCCTTGGCTTCCGGCTTCATGCGCCCGTGTACGATGCCGACATGCAAATCCGGAAAACGCCGCGACATCGCTTCATACCCTTCGGTGACGGCAATAAAATCGAGCTTTTCATTCTCCTCCACCAAAGGATAAACCACATAGACCTGCCGACCGGCCTCGATTTCCTTTTGCATGAATCCGAATACCTGCAGGCGTTGCGCTTCCGTGCGTACTGCCGTGAGTACAGGCTTGCGCCCGGGAGGCAATTCGTCGATTTTGCTCACGTCGATGTCGCCAAAGAGCGTGAGCGCAAGCGTGCGTGGGATGGGCGTCGCGGTCATGACCATGTTGTGCGGGCTGAGGTCGGCCTTGCTCCAGAGTTTGGCGCGTTGCATCACCCCGAATTTGTGCTGCTCATCGACCACGACCAAGCCCAGTCGCTGGAAACGCACATGGTCTTCGATGAGCGCGTGGGTCCCCACGAGAATGTCAATGTGGCCGCCAGCCAATTCGAGGAGGAGTTGCTTGCGCGCTGCGCCCTTGACGCTGCCGGTGAGCATGGCCACACGCACGCCCATGGGCGCGCCGTAGCCCTTGATTTTCGAGTAATGCTGTTCCGCCAAAATCTCCGTCGGCGCCATGATCGCAGCCTGAAAACCATTGTCCAGCGCCAGCAGCATTGCCATAAACGCGACCATCGTCTTGCCCGAACCGACGTCGCCCTGCACGAGCCGATTCATCTGAATCGGTCGCCGCAAATCCGCCCTGATCTCCTTCAGCACCCGCTTTTGGGCACCTGTCAGTTCAAACGGGATGTATTTTTCGTAGAATTCGTTGAAATGCCGCCCCACCACCGGAAAAGGATGGCTTGGCCGCAGCGGTTGCTCCACCAGCTTGCGATGCGCCATGATCAACTGAAAAAAGAAAAATTCCTCGAATTTCAGCCGATTTTGCCCCTTTTCGAGCATTTGAAAATCGTCAGGAAAGTGGATTTGCATGAATGCATTCCTTCTGGAAAGCAGACCATACTTTTGCATGATCGCGGGAGAGAGGTTTTCGGCAATTTCATCCTTGCCCATCTCCATCATATTGCTGACGATGGCACGAAATCCCTTCGAATCAAGCCCCGCGTTCTTCAGCTTTTCGGTGGAGGCGTACAGGGGAATGATTTTCAGGCTATGGACCATTTCCTCCGGACTTTTCCCCTTTTCGATCTCCGGATGGGCGATTTGAATGCTGCGGCCAAAAATTTTGGGGCTGCCGAAAACGACGATTTCCTCCCCGATCTTCAAAGTCTCCTTGACGTAACGCAGGCCTTTGAACCAAACCAATTCGATTTCGCCAGATCCGTCGGTAAAAGTTGCGTTGAGTCTGCCGCCCTTTTGCCCTTTGACCTCTTCGAATGCGGTGATTTTCCCAAGTAGCGTCACTTGCGCCATGTCTGAGCGGATGTCCCGGATGCGGTGGACTTGGGAGCGGTCGACGTATTTGCGGGGAAAATAGGTGAGCAAGTCCCCAAAAAAGAAGATGCCCGCATCGGCGTTGAGCATTTCTGCACGCTTGGGACCGACCTTTTTGAGGTAGGTAATCTCCTGTTTCCAGAAATTGAAGACCGCCATGGCGGCAAAATTAAGAATTTAGCCCAGAAACAGGCCGCAATTGGGGCAATCACAATTTCCCCGAGGAACAAAGGCATCGCAGGCCGGACATTGGGTCGGCAGCTTTTGGGGATCAATCGAGAACAATTCAAGCAACCGTTCTTCGGCTTGATCCTTCAGTTCTTGCGGAATCAAGAATTGCATCGGCCCAGCAAAAACGGCGGCGGCATCGCCATAGATCGAATAAATATTTTCTCCCAACAAATGGTAAGGCAGGCAAAGACGGTCCAAGAGCATGCGCACGCGGATCGCTTCTGATTGACTACTTGCACTTGCGATCGGGTAATATTCGGCTGATCGGCTTGCCATGGATGGTTATTGCTGCACCACGATGGGTGTTGACAGGACGCTGTTACTCACATTTCCTGCACGGTCGACGATATAAACGCGGTAAACCAAGGGTTCCTCGGTCGGTTCCCAAGGTGGCGTGGTCAAAACCACGGAAATTTCGCCCTGAATTGAAGGCTTGCGCGTTTCAGGGGTAAGGCTTGCAAAAGGGAACGCTGAAAATCGTGCAGAATCAGCGGCATAGGCGCTGCGCATGTCTTCGACAAAAAGGTTGTTGGTTGGATCTCCCTCATAGCCAAGATCACCGTCACCATCCTGGTAATGAATGGTCAAGCTGATTTCGTCGGCCGTGAATTGTGTGGCCGTCGAAGGTGTAATGCTCAAAAAGGAAATTTCCGGCTCATTGGGAAACACAGGAGCGTCGTCGCAGGCGACGAACAGCAAGAAAGCGAGCGGAAGAAGGAGTGACTTTTTCAAAACCAATTCAATCTGTCAATGAAGTTAGGCATTCTCCCGACAGGAATCAACCCTATGATCAAAACGATTGGAAGGCAAAATTTGTTACAGAAACGGCGTTTGAAAATTTCGGCCGGCTCATTCAAAAGGAACCAATTCGAAGCTACCCAGCCCCAAATCAATGACCAATGTCATGGCCTCCTGCGAATGGAGCTTGTAGGCGTGACTGACAAAGGTATTGTCGCCCGTTTTGACATACCCCTCCGGGACCGGTGCCGAGGAAAAAATCGTGCTGTTGAGGATGATCTTGACCGGAGCATCTTTGTGCACAAGGAGCGTACAACTTCCGGCACCTACATCAATGCGCACCATGCTCTTGGAAGTCATGCCGTTGCCGACCACAATTTTGGTGTCGCCCATGGCATTTTCAATGGAGACATTGGCGGCGCGCGCCAACTCGAGGTTGCGCACCACGATTTTGGACATGCCTCCGCTCAAATGCATGAGCTTCATCGGGGCAGCACTGGGTTTGTTGTAGCAAATGACAACGTCTGCCGCGCCGGAAACGATGCGCAAGGCATGCATGCGGGTATCGGAGAGATCAAGCCGTGCGCTGCCGTAGCCGAGATCCAGCTTCATCATCATGTCGGCCTTGGGGTCGACATTCAGTTCCATGACATATTTGGAGGGATCGTCGTCGATGGTCATGCTCCCCGCCATGCGGTAACTCACGGCACTCGAACTGCCACGCATCGTGGTTTGGCTCTGGTAAACGGTTTTGTTGGTATGCATGCCCATGGACATGGTTGCACGAAGGTGTTGTTCAGCGGTTGTGTCAAGGTGGCAAATCGGGGCAGGCTTGCCTTCTGGCAACGAATAACGTGTGGTTGTTGCGCCGGGACATCGTGCCGGAGCAATAAATGTCTGCCCCAACGGCACCTCGATCAAAAACTCGGTCAATCCAAGGAATGGGCTTGTGAGAATGGTGTCAGCATGCGACTGCCCCTGCGAAAGGGCAGCGAGTGGGAGCAAAACTGCTGCAAATGAAATACCCAACACCGCACGAAACATGGAGTTCTATACGTCGGCAATACAGATAGGTTACAGGGAAGTGTCAAAAAAACAGCATTTTTTTAATGCTGAACGCCAGAACCTTATGGGATTCTGGCGTTCAAATTATGAAACCGTATCGCGTTTAGAGCTTCACGATTTTGCGGGTGAGCTTCTCGCTGCCGCTGTTCAAGCTCACAAAATAGGCACCGGCATCGACTTTGTCCAAGGCAAGTCTGATGGCATTGGCGCCTGCGTTCGCGGAGATTTCTTGACGAATCACCGATTTCCCATTCATGTCGCTCACGGTGAGCAACAAGGACTCGGACTGATCGTTGTAGAATGTCAAATTCAAGAAGTCAGCAGCAGGATTTGGTCCAACTGCACCCCAAACCAATCCTGTAGGACCAGCAAAGTTCACTTCAATGGCTTGCGAGGCATCGGAGTTCCCTGCTTCATCCAGTTGAAGGATCCGGTACCGGTTGATGCCTGGCATCGGAGCGAGGTCCACAAATTCATAACGTCGCTCTTCGGCTGAGTAACCCGTAGCATTGACGGTTCCGATTTCTTCAAACACGCCGCTTGTGCCTACGCGCTCAATGGCAAAAAATTCGCTATTGGTTTCTGAAATCGTCGCCCACTTTACCTTAATAGCGTTCTCGGTGGCGATGCCTTCAATATTGCCCCATTCCACGGCGAGGGTAGTGAAGTTGAACATCATATCAGCATCGGGATAACAACCGTCAATCGGGTTACCTGCACCTTCAATTCCGTAAACACGAACGGAGTCAGGAATTTTATTAACCTGAAAAAGATAATCGGTTGTGTTGGAGCCGATGTTTCCGCACAAGGCCGTGCTTGTCACACAAGCATAGGGCTGTAATACACAGGGAGCAGTATGGTAGTAGCCTGGATCCACATAAACAATTGTTGCCTGGGTAAAATAGGGCGGGACAGGTGAGGCCAATGTCGCTACCCGGCATCGTGCAATTTGCAAAACCCTGACCACTGGTAATCGTTCTGGGGAAAAAGCATTGAATCATAAAACCCGAGCGATGCGTCCACCAACCGAAGCTGATCGAGCGTGTGTCGCTGTCTGCCCCAAGACCGGTACCTGTTTTTCCCCAACCCACGCTCAATCGAAGGCAAACCATCGAGTCGGCAGGAAAAGAGGCATTGAGGAGGGGAGCTTTATAGACCCCACACAATGACGCCAGCAAGGTTGCAGGCCTTGACGCCCTGGCTGCCGCCTATTACCACGGCAGCATTGAGTGTACAACAAAGACTTTCAATGTAAAACTCTTCATAATTCTCGTCCTTTCTATCCTTACCTTGATCCTGTCACCCGCCCAAAAATGATTTTCAGCGGGAGGCCCATACAAAAACCTTTACCTATGGACAAAGTACGAACTTTTTTTTGTTTGAAGCAATATTTTTTCCAGTCTGGGGAGTGACGCATTGCCTCAATCTCAACAAGTAAGACAATTCATCCTGTTTCCCCTGGTTTACAGTAATGATGCTCAAAATACGGCGAAAGCAGATCTTCTGTTCAGCAAATGCCAGCTTTGACATGATCTCAGAGTTTCAACAGCCTGCGGGAAACCTTCCGGTCAGCACCTTGAATGCTGATTTGATAGGCTGCGGCATCGATTTTATCCAAATCCAACAATGTACCCTGAGCCGGAAATTGCCGAGGAGCTGACGAAAACAACCTTGCCGTCCATGGAGCTTAGCGTGAGCTGCATAGATTCTGCACGGTCATTGAAATACGTTAGATTCACGAAATCTTTAGCAGGGTTTGGGCCGATCGCTCCCCAAGCCAGTCCTGCAGGACCATCAAAAACCACCTCAATGGCGTTGGAAACCGAAGAATTACCCTCCGTGTCAATTTGGACGATGCGGTAGCGGTTTTCGCCAGGCATCGGCGCAAGATCTACAAATTCGTACCGTTTGAGCACTGAGGAATTGCCGGAAGCTTTAACTGTTCCAATCTTCTTCGAAGATTCCATCCGCGTTCACCCGCTCGATTCAAAAACGTCTGAATTGACCTCCGTCAAGGTCGACCACTTCACTGCGATCGTGCGTATCTCTCGATACCCCGAAATTCCACCCCATTCAAATGTCCGCCGGATCATTAAAGAAATGCATCATGTCCGCATCGGGATAACAACCATCCAAAGGATTTCCAGCGCCTTCAACCCCGAAAACACGCACTGAATCCGGAATTTGGTTCACCTGAAATGTATAGGTAATGCATTGCTGTGCCAAGGCACCACAGTCTGCAGTTGTGGAAATGCAACCAAAAAGCTGAGCCGAACAAGGGTCAAATCCGTAATATCCTGGATCAACAAAAAGGACAGTTCCCTGACTGTTGAAGGGCGCGCCCTGCGGACCAATATCGGCACCGGGCATCGTACAGTTATCAAAACCTCGACCACTGGTAATCGATGTCGGTGTAAATGCCCGAATCACAAAACCAGCCTGATGGTCATACCAGCCAAAACCCAACGAGCGCGTGTCGCTGTCTGCCCCAATGAGGTACCAGTAACACCATACCCATTACAAACAGTAAGGCAAATCAAAGTGTCATTGGGAAAGGAGCTGTTGAGCAAAGGCGAAGTCGTCGCCCCGCAAAATGTTAAATCCGATAGGTTGCAGGCATTCAAAGCGCCGGCATTGCCAAGCAAGAGCAATGAAAACAATACCAAAAGTCTCTTTGTAGAAATTTTCATGGGGTGAGATTCCTTTCCGAGGTTAAAATGTAGCTGATAATTGGTCGGAAGGAGACAGGCTCCTTCAAAAAACTTGCTACCAACTTACAAATTCCCTTGTAAACGTCCAAAAGTTTTTCGCTGGGTCTACTGAGAATCAGCAAATTCCAAGGTCGCTAGCCTTCAGTTCGCATGGACTTGCGAATCGCCTTGTCGGCCAATGAACAGTTTTGGTGAACGGCAACGTATTGGCTTGCGGTTTTGGCCCATTTGGAAGAAATCTCCGAACTTTGCACAAGAATACACTTGGATGCACGAAATAGAACCTTTTTACGGCTGGCTGGGCTTTTATTCGAATGAGGCTGATCCCTATTCTCCTTATCAGGATGCCGATCACAATGCCTTTGATTTGGACAAAGGCGTGTATGAATACCTCGCCCACCCACTGTGGGATGCCTTCGGCTCCGACGGAATGCTCCTCAAGATCCTCTATGCCGATTACGAAACGGGCTATGCCATCATTGAATTGTTTGGCGTGTGGAATGACCTGATTCAGAACGACTACCGATTGCTTTCAGAAAACTTCTTCACATTCATGATCGATGCCGGCATCTCCAAATTTGTCTTGATTGCCGAGAATATTCTGAACATCTACCTGGATGCGGACGACTATTACGAGGCTTTGCAAGAAGAATTGGAGGACGGCTGGATTTGCCTCATCCGCGCACGCGCGCACGTGATCGCTGAAATCGAAGAGTACGAAATCGGTCGCTACTTCTTCTGGTCAGAGGAATTGGATGCGCTGAATTGGCGCAAGCTCAAACCTTGGGATCTTTACGGCCTTGTCGAAGCGAAAATGCCCAAACTCCTCTTATAATTCAGAGTTCAGAGTAATAAATTTGTACTGTTTGTTCAGCGTTCAGAAGGCAGAGTTCAGAGTAATCCATTGACTCTAAACTCTGAATTCCGAACTAGAAAACGTATTTCATTTGGAACGCATACGAGCGTTGCTCGCCCATATTTCCTGGCAATACCGCATACTCTTCGTTGAGGGCATTTTTGGCCGACAATGTCAACTGAAACGCTTTGGAAACCTGGGCCGAAACGACAAAATCGAAGATGCTGAAGCCTTTAGGATGTGACAAAACCCAATCGGCTGTGCCCGGAACGCCGATGTACAGGAATTGGTCAATGGCCAAAATCGCGGACTTGTAGCGGTAATTGCAGGTCAAGCTGTAGCGGCCATATCCGACGGTCGCGCTGAATCGATTGAGCCATTTACTACGGTATTTCAAAACCTTAGGATTGTCGTCCCGGTGGAACGGCGCATCACTCGGCGAATTCAAAGCGAGAATCATTCCAAATGCCTCTCCCGTAAATGGCTGATCTTGTGGACCTACGGTGTTCAACAAGTCCACTTGCTTTGCGGTATCTCCATTTAGATTCACCGGATTCATGTAGGTGATCCCACCATTGACATCAAAATGGAGTTTTTCATGGGTCCATTGGGCCATTGCCGTTGCTTCAATACCTGTGAGGCGGGCGCGGGCGTAGTTGCGCGTGGAAAACACAGGTGTCGATCCAAAAATGAAGGTATCCGGCGGCACAACACCAAATTCGATCATGTTTTTATAGTCCATCATGAAGCCGGCAACATCCACATAGCCGATCAAGGCGCGTTTTCCTTTGCCGACCATATACCCCTGCCGGAAGCCCAATTCGGTAGAATAACCCTTTTCCACTTCCAATTTGGGATTGGAGGCGATCACCAAGCCGCCGGCATTGGTGTCAAGGTAGCGCTCGGCAATCGAGGGGCTACGGAAGGCTTGGCCAAACGAGGCCCGAATGTTGGAGCCTTGGCGAAATTCGTAGTTGGTACCGACTCTGAAAATCGGCGATGCATTGATCAGCGTATCGTCGATGGTCCACTTGTCAAAGCGTGCACCAAACGTTGCTGACCATTTCGCTGAAATTCGTCCATCGACTTGGGTATAAGCAGCAGTATTCAGTGCCGTATGTTTTCCTTTATAGATACTGTCGCCGCGTATCGTGTTGTAGCTCAATGTTCCACCAATCACCCAAGTCAAACGCTCGTCAAGCAAGCGCGTCGAGAAGTTGTAGTCGTTGAAATACATCGCATTGTAGTTGCTTTGGTAGGTGTCGTTGGTATTGCTCGTGCGCATCATGCGTCCACGGTAGGAATGCAAATTGCCCTTGGGCGTAAGATACTTGATATAAGGATCGATCGAGCTTCGGATGTTGAGCTGCCTGCGAATGCTTGTAGAGCCGGAAAGTGCCCCCAAGGAATTGAAAACGGTATCTCCGCCAAAGGTAATCAACGTGTCATCAGGGTAATACGAATCCCAGAAAACCGAAGTACTCGACGAATCAAAACGGATGTTTCCGTTGATTCCCCACGTCAAGCCGTTCAGGCCCTTGGGCCGAAATTTGGTCATGACTTGGGCACGGCCTTGCGTCGAGGCATTGTTGGCCTTCCATCCGGTATCTTTCCAAAAATCGACCAAGCCAATCACGTCATGACGCCCGATTTTGTGGCTGTGAAAGATATTGATGCCTGCATTCTTGGCGAATCTGTTTCCATCCCAGTCCAATCTTTTGTCTCTCGGCGAGCCATAACCTGTGCCGCGAAGGCGAATGGAGGTCTTGGGCTTTTCGGGCGCATCGGCCATCAACACATTGATGACGCCGCCCATGGCGGAGGAACCGTAAAGCACCGACGAAGCGCCTTTCATCACCTCAATTTGGGCGATGTTGTCCGTCGGAATCATATCAAACTGCGCGATGCCGGCATCAGGCGACAACAAGGGTAGGCCGTCCAACAACAGCATTACGCGGCTGCCCACGCCGTACGCATATCCCGAACTCCCCCGGATACTCGGCTGACCGTCAATGATATCCACACCCGAGTTTTGCTGCAAGGCGTCCTTGATATCATGGCTCACCTGCATGTCGACCTTCTTTGCGCCGATGACATCAAACGAAGCCGAAAGTCTGGAAATATTCTGTTGTCCCTTGTTGGCGGTGAAGACGATGGGGTCAAACAAAACCTGCTTTCCCTCACCTGTAACCAATTCGACTTCATAGTTGACTTTGCCGGTTTCAGTCTTGACGACAAGCGTGGTGTCAGATGGAAATTCGACGTAGCGAAACAGCAGTTTGATTTCGGGAGCCGAATTGACCAAAAAAGAGAAATTACCGTCTTCACCGGTACTCATACCCATTTCTGTGCCCACCACGATGACCGTTACGCCCTGAATCGGACTTTTGTCGGTGCCATCGATGACCCTGCCACGGATATTTACCTGCTGGGCAACCAACGAAACCGTCATTCCCAGAAAAAACAAAACCGCCAATGCGAAGCCATTTTTGAGGGGGTGCTTCATGATTCTTCTATCTTTATTGCAACAAACCAATGGTAAAGAAAAGGAAAAAAGCCATCCAAGCAATATTTTCAGCTTGGATGGCTTCTTTGATTCTGGCAATTCCGGCCAGAAATACCGTGCTCAGACGATCAGAACACGTATTTCATCTGGATATTGAAATTCCGTTGCTCGCCGATGATACCTGGCAAAATCACGTATTCGCGGTTGAAGGCATTTTCAGCACTCAAAGCAATTTGGAATCCCTTTGTCACCTGTGCCGAAGCAATGATGTCGACCAAACCATAACCTTTGGGGTGGGCCTTCACCCAATCAGATGCACCTGGAATCGCGGCATACAAAAACTGGTCAATTGCCAACACTGCCGACTTGTAGCGGTAGTTGCAGGTGAGGTTAAAGGCCCCATAGCCTACGGTAGCACTCACACGATTGAGCCATTTACTTCTGTATTTCAGGACCTTAGGATTATCTACACGGTGCCCTGGCATATCTTCCGTTGTGAGCATACTCAGCAACATACCAAATGCCTCATTGTTGGTCGGATTGTCTTGCGGACCCATCAAGTTGAGCAAATCTACCTGCAAAGAATCTGGAGAAGGATCCAAATTGACTGGGTTGATATATGTGATACCCCCGTTCAAATCAAATCGCAACTTACCCATGGTGTATTGCAGCATCGCTGTTGCTTCAACCCCGGCGGTACGCGCATGGGCAAAATTCTTGGCGGTGAACACCGGTACCAATTCCGTCAGGATAAACGTGTCCGGGGTTTGCACGCCAAACTCGATCATGTTTTGATAATTCATCACAAATCCTGCGACGTCAACATAGCCCAACAAACTGCGGTCTGAACGGGTTTTTGACTGCCAAAGGAAACCTTGGCGGTAGCCAATTTCAGCTGAAAAGCCCTTTTCGACGAGCAAATCAGGATTAGGAGCAATCGTCAAGCCACTTGCGAAAGTATTGGTGTAACGCTCAGCAATCGACGGACTGCGAAATGCCTGACCAAATGAAGTACGGATGTTGGAGCCTTTGACAAACTCGTAGTTCAAACCAGCCCTGAAAATCGGGGAACGGTTGTTGACGCTGTCGTCAATTTGCCAGTTGTCAAATCGACCCCCGATGGTTGCATTCAACTTTTCAGTGAGCCTTGCATCAAACTGCGTATAAACCGCCAAGTTGACTGCTTTGTGGTCGCCGCCGTAAAGGCTGTCGCCATCTGAAAAATTAAAGGATGCCGTCGCACCGGAAACCCAGTTGATCCGGTTTTCCCAGAGATGGGTGGAAAATTGATAATCATTGTACCACATCGTGTTGTGGCTACCCTGCCCTGTATCGTTGTTGTTGTTGGTGCGCATGTAACGTCCACGGTAGTTGTGGATGTTGCCTTTGGGCGTCAAATACTTGATATAAGGATCAACGGTAAAACGTGTATTGAACTGTGAGCGTGCAGAATTCTGGCCAGAATAGGCTCCCAGCGAATTGTAGCGCGGCTCATCGCTTGCAAACGCGTAAAAAGTGTCGGCAGGAATGTAAGAGTCCCAAAACAAAAAGGTTGTGCTGGAATCGAATTTCGTGCTTGCATTGATGCCCCAAACCATGCCGGGCACGGCCTTTGGCCTGAATTTGGTCATGATTTGGGCACGACCTTCGGTGGAGCCGGTGCCGTGGCGCCATCCCGTATTTCTCCAGAAGTCTCCGAGAAGGACCAAGTCGTGGCGGCCGATCTTGCGACTGTGGAAAATGTTGATGCCTGCATTTTTGGCGGATTTGGTGCTATCCCAGTCCAACCGCTTGTCATAAGGCGAATCGTACATTGCACCACGCAAACGAATTGAAGTTTTAGGCTCCTCTGGCGCATCCGCCATGATCACGTTGATGACCCCACCCATGGCACTCGAACCGTATAGCACGGACGATGCGCCCTTCATCACCTCGATTTGAGCGATGTTGTCGGTCGGGATCAGGTCAAACTGCACATATCCAGCATCCGGCGACAGCAACGGCAAGCCGTCAAGCATCACCATGACACGGCTACCGACACCGTAGGCATAGCCTGAGCTGCCTCGGATGTTGGGCTGACCGTCGATGATATCCACCCCGGAGCTCTGTACCAGTGCGTCCTCGATATCGCTCGAAATCTGGAGATCCACACTCTTTTGGCCAATCACATCCATGGACGTCACGACATCCGCCAAGGTTTGCTCATGCTTGCCGGCTGTAATGACGACCACATCCATGGTCATGGTTTTCTTTTGACCGAGAAGCATCTCGATAGCATATTCGTTGACTCCCGGATCCGTAACGACCGTGAGGGTCGTGTCGGAGCCAGAATATTGAAACCTGACTTTCAATTCAGGCGCTCTCTTGACGGAGAAACTGAACATTCCATCCTCCAGGGTTAAGCCTCCGGCCTCGGTTCCGACGGAAACCGTCACTCCTTCGAGTTTCGATTTGTCGTTGACATCGAGCACGGTTCCTTTCACAGTGACGTTTTGCGCCATCAGGCCCCAACCCGTCATTCCCAATAGGAAAACAAAAAGCCCCAATACGATTTTCGATCTGCCTCTAGCCATAAAATGATTCTAAATTTTAGACCAACTTACTAAAAAAAATGAAAGAACCGCCCTGATCTTCGAGATGAATCACAGGGCGGTTCTTTTAAAATTCAAAGATCAAGGATCAATGAACTGCGGTAAACTTCTTGGTAGCGACATACTCGCCATCATTGATGCTCATTTTCAACAAGTAAGCACCAGTAGCCAAATCTTTGGAGTCGATCACCAACTCCTGCTCGCCTTGACGCTGCATGCCATTTGAAAGGACAGCAATTTCGCGGCCCATCAGGTCCATGACACTGATTTTGACGTTGGCATCGCTCACCAAATTGTAACGCACGTTGGCTTGACCTGCAACCGGATTTGGTGCAATGTTCAAACCTGCGTTTGCAAATGGGGAGGTATTGGCCACAACACCGCCGATGCGATAATAAACAGGGATGTCTTGTGGAATCGACTGAACACCTACAAAAGGCACAGTTACATAAGCAACGCCGGTCACGATGATTGAGTCATAACCAGGGTAAGCTGGCGATTGTGCAGTCGGTGTACCGTAGATTTTCACGCAACCACGTGTCAAGTTTGGTGGGTTGCTGACGTAGTTGCAAGTTGGGTGGTTTTGGTTGCACTCATAGTTCAGACCATTTGGAATCTGCGTGACTTGGCTTACGAGGAAGCTGTCAAATGCGAGCGTAAAGCCAAACAACACGGTGTCCACTGGAAACACAAACTGTACGACTTCATTGTACGCTGCATTAGCAGTCATGTCAGCAAGTGTATCACTTGGGTAAATACCAGGGGAGCTATACTGATTGTCCACGACGCAAACCTGAGCGGTTGCTGTCGAAAATTGGCCCACCATCAGGGCAGCAAAAGCAAACGAGAGTAGTAAAATTTTCTTCATAAGGCTTTCAAAAAGTGTTCAGAGTAACGTTAAAAATACCCATTTAAAGAGGCAAGTTAGGCATTTTTTTATTTCAAAACGTGATTTTTTTCCTGCCAAAGAGAACCGTTCCAGTGCGCGCGGCCTCAACAAATTGCCTTTGAATGTGTTGAGAAGGTCCTTTTTTTCAATGTTTCCGCCCTTGCCCCCGGGATGAAGTAACTGGGTAAGCTCGATTGTTGGGTGCGTTGAACTATCTGCTCGGTTTGGGGTTCTACAAACAAATATCTAAAAATTCTTGCAATGGCAGCACTTTCCGTAGGCAATATAGCTCCTGATTTCAGCCTTCCCGATCAAAACGGGAAACCCTTCCAACTATCCCAAGCACTCAAGACGCATGCTGTCGTTCTCTATTTTTATCCGAAGGATGAAACCTACGGTTGCACCAAAGAGGCCTGCTTTTTTCGGGATGCATTCGAGGATTTTGTGGATGCCGGGGCCATCGTCGTCGGTATCAGCGCAGACTCCGTTCAATCCCATGAAAAGTTTGCAGACCATCATCGGCTTCCCTTCACCCTTCTCAGTGATCCCGACAAAGCCGTTCACAAACTTTTTGGCGTCGAAAAGGGATTCTTGGGACTGCTATCGGCCAGGGTCACCTTCGTGATTGATCCGCAAGGACGCATCTGCAAGACATTTGATTCCTTGGCCAATTTTCAAGGTCACGTCGTGGAAAGCCTCAAAGTAATCAAGTCCTTGACAGCAACGACCTGATCCTTAAAGTGAACATGCATTAAAAATCGAGGGTTGAGCCTCCATCCTTGAAAAACGAAGCAGACATCTCAAAGTCGAAAGCAAGTAGCGTATTTCATCTCCATCACATCTTTAGGTATTGAAATTCGAAGGCTTACAACTTCACAATACGCTTCGTGGCGCTATACCCTCCGGCAGATTCGACGCGAAGAAAATACAAGCCATGAGGCAAATCATCCATTCCGATAAGAATTTTTTGATTTCCCATCGCCAAATCCGAGCGTGTAATCCTTCGCACTTCGCGCCCAAAGGCATCGGACAGCAAAAAATGGACGCTTCCTGGCTGTTGCATCTCAAAGGTAACCCAAGCACCGTCAGCGACGGGGTTGGGGTTCACCTTCAAACCCGCGGTTGGGAGAAGCTCTAAACCAATTCCAACAAGTTGTCCCTTTCGATAATAGATCGGGAAACCAACAAACAAAGGGCTGTTTCCAAAGGGCGTAGTGATGTACATTTCAACCCCAACGATGGTAGAATCCCAACCAGGCATTCCCAGGCTGGTATCAATCGGTGTTCCAGTCAGTCTTAAACAAAGCCGAAAAGGATCGACACCGTTACCTTGATACCTACAGTTATTTACATTACAATTCCAATTGACCGAGGAGGGCAAATTAGCCATAGAAACAACCCTAATGCTATCCCAAACGAGGGTAAACCCAAAAAGAACTGTATCATGTGCAATCACCAATTGCACGACCTCGTCATACGGGACATTGGCCTGCATGTCAGGTAAAGTGTCGCTTGGGTAAATGCCCGGCGAAGTGTACTGCGAATCAACCAAGCAAACTTGGCCAAAAAGTGAGCCCCACAATCCAGTTGCGAAACATCCAGCAAGACAAATCAAACGTAGTAGGATCTTCAAAATCAATTCTTTCAGCCCAATTTCGGTCAATTGCATGACATTTCAAAGGCAAATCACTCCAACCAAATTGCCTCTAAAACAACTCCCACCACTTCCGCTTACGTTTGGGAAAACCAATATATGTGCCTTCCGGATGAATTTGAACGGGAAATGTCTCTGTCGCAAATCCTTCTCCAGCTGCGCTTTTGCCGTCTTCGGGGCAAAATTTAAAACGGTGCCAAGGGCAAACAATGTTCCCCTCTTCATCCACAAAACCCTTTAGATGTATTTCATATTCTGCAGATCTTTACGTATTGAAAATGAAAGACTTAAAACTTCACAATCCTTTGCATGGCGGTCAATCCCTCGGCAGATGCGACGCGAAGAAAATACAAGCCACTGGGCAAATCGTCAATTTCGAGAAGGATTTTTTGATTCCCCATCGCCAAATCTGAGCGTGAGATTTTGCGCACTTCGCGCCCAAAGGCATCGGACAGTGAAAAATGGACGTTTCCTGCCCGTTGCATCTCAAAGGTAACCCAAGCGGCATCCGTGACTGGATTGGGGTTCACCTTCAATTCTGGGGTTGGCATGCGCTCTATTCCGATTCCTACAAGTTGTCCTTTTCGGTAATAGATGGGAAAATCCTCCCAAAAACTATTGCTCCAAATAGGTACGTTAACATGGATCAGTAATCGGACGATGATTGAATCCCACCCAGACATTCCTAAACTGGTATCAATCGGTGTACCAGAGAAACGGAGGCAAAAGCGGATAGGATCGACAGTATTGCCATAGTACTTACAATTGCTGACATTGCATTCATCATTGAGTGCCAATGGCATGCCGTTCACTGAAACCACCTGAATGCTATCATAGGTCAGTGTAAACCCAGAAAAGACCGTATCTAGGGGAAGCACGAATTGCACGACCTCGTCATACGGGACATTTGCTTGCATATCGGGCAATGTGTCACTTGGGTAAATGCCCGGCGAAGTGTACTGCGAATCAACCAAGCAAACTTGACCAAAAAGTGAGCCCCACAATCCAGTTGCGAAACATCCAGCAAGACAAATCAAACGTAGTAGGATCTTCAAAATCAATTCTTTCAGCCCAATTTCGGTCAATTGCATGACATTTCAAAGGCAAATCACTCCAACCAAATTGCCTCTAAAACAACTCCCACCACTTCCGCTTACGTTTGGGAAAACCGATATATGTGCCTTCCGGATGAATTTGAACGGGGAATGTCTCGGTTGCATACCCCTCCCCTGCTGCGCTTTTGCCGTCTTCGGGGCAAAATTTAAAGCGATGCCAGGGACACATCACGTTTCCCTCTTCATCTACCGAACCTTGATGTAAGGGGCCACCGGCATGCGGACAACGGTCCCGCATGGCAAACAATTGGTCGCCTTTGCGGGAAATGCAGAGATTGATGCCTTTGACATTCACTTTGCGTAACTCCCCCAACGGCACAAATTTGGCCCCCATCATGGTGATTTCGTCTGCACGCACCCATTCGGTATCCGGATCCAATTCGTCGATCATAGAATTGCTTTTTGGAGCTTCAAATTGGCGATTATCTCATTGGAATACCCCAGCATTTGCTGCAGCACGACCTCCGTATCCTGCGCCAAATGAGGCGGCTCTGCAAGTTGCAGCCCTTCCATGCCTGCCAAAGCGACGGTGCGCAAGCCTGCCAATTGGGGTCCTTGCAGGCGTAAATCCTTTGCCTGTGGCGTTTCGCAGGCTTCGCGCATGTCATGCACCGCGCCCGCGGGCACCTGCGCAGCGTGCAAGGCAGACAGGAGCGCGTCGCGCCAATGTGTGGCGATCGCCTGCGAAAGCAAGGCATTCAGCGTCTCGCGGTGTTTGACGCGCTCGGCGTTGTGTGAAAATCGTGCATCGGTGGCCAATTCTGGCAAACCCAAACAGGTACATAACCGCATGAATTGGCCATCATTTCCAACCGCCAAGACGATTTCGCGGCCATCGGCTGTCGCATAGCTATTGCCATACGGCACGATATTGGGATGGCCGGAGCCCAAACGCTGTGGAATGACGCCGCCCACGAGCCAATTCGTGGCCTGATTGGCCAGGGAGGCAAGGCCTGCACCGAGCAAATTGGTTTGGACATGTTTGCCTTTGCCCGTGCCGGTGCGCGCAAAAAGTGCAAGGAGGATCCCTTCTTTGAGCTGATGTGCAGCAAGCAGATCCATCAACGCGACCGGCATTTTGGTGGGCCCGGATTCCGGCTGCCCATTGAGATAGGTAAAGCCGGCCTCGGCTTGGATGATCGCATCAAATCCGACTCGGGGATCATCGTCGCCGTAGGCGGTCAGGTCGGCGTAAATCAGCTTGGGATTCAAAGCCATCAAGGTGGCGGCATCGACTTGCAGTTTCTCGGCGTCGCCGGGCTTGTAGCTCGCAATGACGATGTCGGCTTTTGCGGCGAGTTCGTGAACGATGGCGCGGCCCTTTGGTATCCGCAAATCAATTCCAATCGATTGTTTACCCCAATTGACCGCTGAGAAGTAGGCGGATCGATCTTCCAATGCATCTTCACTAGGCAGCCGCCACGTACGGGTTACGTCGCCACCACCTGCAAAATGCTCTACTTTAATCACCTTCGCACCCAATTCGGCAAGAAACATGCCTACAGAGGGTCCAGCAAGCACCGAGGCGAGTTCCAAAACGAAGAGATCTTTGAGTATGTCTTTCATTCGAATGCAAAATGTAAATTTCGGCAAAGCCTTTGAGCAAAATCGCATTCGTCGCCCCATCCCGCAAGTTTTTTGTTTTCCTGATTGGAACAGCCCTGACGGTCTGCCTTCGAAGGATGCAAACAAATTGCAGATTCCATGCATTTTCCCGAAATCGCATTCATGCCTTGCCCTCCCTCCTACGAAGAACAGCGGTTCATGAGCTTGGACTTTGAAGTCGAATCGCTCGAGAAATCGATCAAGCAGCAGCTCAAAGAGATTCCGGATACCTTGTCGTTGTCGGCAATTTTTGCCCAACAGGCCGGCACGCCTGAATTCCATGAAGATCTAGGCGTGACAACAAGAAATCTGAAGCGACTACAGGAGGAGGCTGCGGGCTTGAACTTCTTTTGGGAACTCTACCCAAAAGGCTGGCCCGAAATGGATGATGTCCAACGTTACGAGGCATTTGCAGCAGGATTGCGTAAGCCCAACCAAGAAATTGAATTGGCACTCTGCGTAACCCGGACCCTACTTTACAAGCATCGAATGATGCTTTTGGATTCCAGTGCATTTCTTGACGCGAAAACGGCTCAGACGTGGCAAAAGGAAGTAGATCGCCACACCAAACATCGGGAAGCTGACCGCACAGCTGCCATTCAGAACCTACAACCCCATATCCAATACCATGAACGTACCTTAAATGCAGACCCGAGTCCAACCCAACGAGAAAGTGCGACACAGCTGCTGAAGGATCTCAAAATCAAGGTAAAACAAATATTGGCAATTCCGATTGAGGCCTTGCTTGCCGATCGCGGGCTTTTGTAGAGGGGGCACAACCCTCTTAGAAAATTGAGTTTCTTCCTTGACACAAAAAGGATTCCAACGAAAAAAATCCTATTTTGAGGCTCTGCTGATATGGCAGGGCTAAAAATCACATCCTATGAAAGTACAATTTTTACTTTTGATTGCCATTTTAGGATTCGGCAGTCTCACCTTCGCCCAAAACGGAAAAGTCAAAATGGATGATCAAGACAAAAAAGCGGAGCATTTGATCAATCGGTTATTGGACTCGTTGCTGATCGCTGATTTTGACCAGAGCGCACGTGCGGTCGCACAACTCACGCACAAGAGCAGTTTGAACGCCGAACGCGACAATCTGAGCCGTGACCTACTCGATTTCAGCTTCAAGAAGGCGCATGACAATGCGAAATTCTACGCCCATCCGGTGAAAATCACGCGTATTCAGAAGACGGCAGTCACGGCAATCGGCCATCCGAGCAATGACAGCGCGGAAGCCGGTGAAGAAAGGAAGTATTGGATCGCCAAAAAGCCGGGTGTCAACGGCATGCCAGCCCCAATCAACGTCTTTTTTCCATCCGACGGGGGCCATCCCAAGATCAATTACATGGGAAGCCTTTGAGAGTGAAAAGTTAAAAGCGAAAAGTGAAAAGTTGCATGAAATGAGAAGTTGGAAGATGGCCTCAGATTCATTTCTAATTTCCCATTTCTAATTGAAAATGAGCAATGTAACCGAAGTACATTGCTCATTTTTCATTTCTAATTTCTCATTCAAATCAGAGCCAGAAATTCCTCGAGATGTTGAATCCTAGGCGAATATCGCCTTTCAAGAGGTTCTGACGGGTAAAAGGAATTGCCCAAGCCTCGTTGATGGGCACACTGTTGACGACCATGATCTGGAAAACGTGGCCACCGGTGACGATGTCCAGTCCGACGGAAGCACTGCTGAAGAGTCCGCGGGGATCTGTCGTCCTCGGGATGGCGTAGTCTCCAAAGGCATAGCTGTATTCGAAGCTCAATCCCAACCTTTTACGGAGTTTGAATTGGCCCATCGCGGCGATGGCGAAGATGTCATTTTTGTCCGCTGCAGCCTCCACCAAATTGTGGTGGATATAGGTTGGGGCGATTTGCAAGGCCAAACGCTGACCAAATTTGCGTGCAATCAAGATCTGCGTCACATACGACATGCGGTGCGCAAATTGGCCGTAACGGTCAAAACCGTTGATTTGCGCGGCATCGTCGCGTGCCGAAATGATATTGGCTTTGCCGTGCAGGGCCAAGGTGATCGGCATGCCACCATCCTCTTGATTCAAAATGTTGTACTTCACATAGCCATTGTACACCTTGTTGAACTGATCGCGGCCCACGCCGACCATGAGGTTGTCGCGGATGCCGTAGTCAAACATAAAGGAGATGTTGGCTGGACCATCCAATCCCAAGAAATTGTAGAGTTGGTCGCGCTGCAGCGAACCAAAACGGTGGGAAATGCGGTAGGCAAGCACCTTGGGGCCGACTTGCAACACGGTTTGATTGTTCACACACCGCGTACCGTAAAAAATTTCCTTGACTTTGCTGCGAGATGCGGTTTGAACCGGCTTCTCTGCGGCTGTAGAATCTTGGGCAAACGCTCCGGCAGCGCCAAACAGCAATACGAGCGTAAACAGTATTAATTTTCTCATTTGATTTCTAACGATCAATACCTTCGATTGGACTTTGAATGTCCGCATTTTAGTTGTTGGGAGCACCTTGGGCGATCCAACGCTGCAAGAGCGTGATTTCGCAAGTACTCATGGTTTGTGGTCCGAGGCTGTTGCTCGGGGGCATCGGCGAGGGATTTTGGTCAAACAAACGTGCCTGAATCCGGCCCTCGTCAATTTTTTGCTTGATGCCTGCGTAAGCAGTGTAATCAGGCTTTGGAATCGATGCGCCCGAGAAATGGCAGTCTCCATTGGCATTGTTGGAGCAATACTTCGTGAAAATCGGGAAAATGGTATCTTGAAACGAGACCGCGGAAGTGTCTGTCGGATCGCAGATGTCGATCGGTTCAGGCAGGAGGTCGTCCTCGATGCTGTTAAAGGAGCAGGACCAGCATAAGCAAGCTGCGAGGAGCGCGGTGAGGGAGATAACTTTGAACTTCATAACTACAAATCCTTGGCTGATATCTTCTGATTTTAATCAAACTCGGCGGAAAATAGATATTTTTTCCCAAAACGCCGCCACGGCGCGTGTTCATTATTTTTTATCTTTGTGGCGTAACCCAGTCTCGCGTGAATCTCTCTTCCCGGAAAATCATCACCCTTGAGCAGTTTATCATTGAAAGTGAGGCTGCCTATCCACTTGCTACAGGTGAGTTTTCCCAATTGCTCCGTGACGTGGCCCTTGCTGCGAAATTGGTGAACAGGGAAGTGAACAAGGCGGGCTTGGTCGATATCCTCGGCTTGACGGGAGAAGTCAATGTCCAAGGCGAGCACGTCCAAAAGCTCGATGTTTTTGCCAATGAGCACTTCGTGAACGCGCTTACCATCGGTGGCCAAGTCTGCGTCATCGGCTCGGAGGAAAATGAGGATGTCATCCCCGTCAACAATCCGCAGAGCCGCAATGCCCGCTACGTCGTGCTGATGGACCCCCTCGATGGCTCGAGCAATATTGATGTCAACGTCGCTGTGGGCACGATCATCTCGGTCTATGAGCGCATTTCGGAAAAGGGGCAGCCGGGCCAATTGTCGGATTGCATGCAGAAGGGTCTGAAGCAGATTGCCGCGGGCTACGTGATCTACGGCTCCAGCACGATGATCGTGTACACCACGGGCCATGGAGTGAATGGATTTACGTTGGACCCTTCCATCGGCGAATTCCTCCTCTCCCACCCCAACATGCAGGTGCCAGCGAAATGCAATATTTATTCGCTCAACGAAGGCAACTACCGCAAGTTTGAGCCCGGCCTCAAAGAGTACCTCCGTCACATCAAGGGCAAATACGACCCCACGGTCAGGCCGTATTCGTCACGGTATATCGGCTCATTGGTGGCTGATTTTCACCGAAATCTGCTGAGAGGCGGTGTGTTTATTTATCCGGGGTTCATTGACGAACCTCACGGGAAGCTCCGTTTGATGTACGAAGCCAATCCAATGGCCATGCTCATCGAGCAGGCAGGTGGCGTCGCGACAGATGGCAAAAATCGTATCCTCGACATCGAACCCGAAGCCCTCCATCAACGTACTCCGCTTTACATGGGAAATCATTACGAAGTGGAACTCATCCATCAGTACCTCAATCGATACTCCGTGAAGGAGTTTGAATCTTAAATCAATACCGATCTGCGATTATGTGGAAAAGACTTGTACGCGCAATTAGAGCACTGTTTGGCAAAGCTGTCAGTGCAATTGAAGACCCAAAATTGATTCTGGAGCAGAATATCCGGGATTTGAATGATCAGGTCCCGAAAATGAACGAGAACATCGCCACGGTCAAGGCCAGCGTGATGCTGCTCGAAAAGGAAGAGCGGAAATATCAGATCGAATACGAAGATTTGGTTTCCAAAATGAAGGCTGCGATCAAAGCCGGTCGCGACGACATCGCTGCCAACTATGCCATGCGCCTTGAAACCGTCAAGGTCAATTTGGCCAAGGTGAAAGATCAGCGCGCAACTGCCCAGAAGGCTTACGAAAAATCCCTCGAGGTCAAAAAGGCCTTCATGAAGGAAAAGGAGCGCAAAATCGAAGAGGCACGCGAAGCTTTGCGCGCCCACGAACGCGCAAAATGGCAGTCACGCATCGCTGACACCATGGAGCAATTCGAAACGGGCGGCGTCGATGCCACTCACGACGAAATGTTGCAGCGTGTGAACGAGGAAACCGCCAAAAACGAGGCGCGCATGGAAATGGCACTCGACAGCGTCGATACCGATGGCCTGAAAATGGAAGAGGAAGCCGAAAAGCTCCGCGCCCAGGAATTGGTCAATCAGTTCAAGCTCGAAATGGGCGTTGAAAGTGGCGGCAGGAACTCCGTGGAGTCTACCAACACCACGACCAATCCTGATTTGAATAAAACCACCTGAGCCTGAATTGGCCAGCGTGAAGGATTTCATTCGAATGCTTTAAATCCGAAGTAAAATGGCTGAAAAACGTCCGACAGGCGAGGAAATGCGCCAAAAAATGAAGGAGGAATTCAAGCAAGACCTCCGTAAACGCAAGGAGTTTCTCGACAGCGTCAAGGAATACAAGCGCACGAAGACGCTCAGCGACGCCGTGGTCGATATTCAGAGTGGATCTGAAGACGACACCGATGTCTGGATCGAAAAGGTGAACGAGAAGACAGCTTTGTCTGAAGCCAAAATGGAAATGGCGCTGGATTCGAGCAGCATCGATACGCCAAGTCCCAAGCAGGAAGTTTCCGCTGCAACGGAGGCCGAAATGCGCAAAATCCAGGCACAAGAATTGGTGCGTCAAATGAAGGCGGAAATGGAGGGTACCACTACCCCGAAGACGCCTCCGGTTGAGCCCAAAGTCGAAACGCCAGCCCCTGAAAACAAGGCTGTGGACACGCCTCCAGCCAATGTGGATGACCGGCCGGCGCGTAAAATGATGGAAGACATCTAGGCGTCATTCGGCGACGAGAAAAACAAAAGCGCGGCCCTTGGGCTGCGCTTTTGTTTTTTAGCCTTCGCTGTAATTTAAGTTGACAGCTTTCCACCGTGAGAAATCCGTCATTCGGAAATCTCATTCACCTAGCCACCACAACCTTCACGACCTCCTTCATTCCTCGGTGTGACATCTGCAAAAAATAAATGCCATTTGCAGCGTTTTCAAGGTTCAATTCGAATTGATTCCAACCAGCCGAATGCGTAGCTTTCATCGCCTTCAACACGCTACGCCCTTGCAAATCCGTAACGACAAATTCAACTTCTCCCGCCTGCGGCAAGGAATAACGGATCGTGGAAATCCCATTCGAAGGATTGGGAAAAATCTGCAGGTGGCTTTCATTGTTGGCTGGTGCTTGGTTTGCGACCGGCAAGTCCGTTACAACCCCCATCAAAAATTCAGTCGTTTCGCGACTCCGGTAAGGTGCCCAGCTGCCACCCAAAATTTCATAGCTGCGTCGTGAAATCGGGCCATATTGCTCAGCACCCAACGAAATTCCGGAGCCTTGCTGCATCCATGCCACCGCAAAACCGCCAGAAGCGATGTTGATTGCCGGGCTGATGGCAACCGAATTCCAAGCATCTTCCAACACATTTGCAGCGGAAACAGGGGCGTTTGCAAGCAAATTGTTGGGGTCGGGAGCGCCGTTCACATCCAATCCATAAATCTTGATCGTGTACCCGACCGGTGGTGGTGTCTGCAAGTCCCCGTCACCAATAATATAGACGCGTACAGAATCAATTATCGCGGGGAAGCCAGGTGGGACCATTTTGACAGCTACACCATCAGTCGGGTTGCCACCTGCCCATGAAACCGATTCAGAAGGTGGGAATCCACTTGCGAAACTCAGTTCATTCCGCCCTCCAGTACCGCTGACACCAACAACCTCAATGGTATTGGTGTTGTTGGTGGGATTGATGTCCTGTCCGTCTTCGGTTTCAGTCTCGACCTGAAAATAATATTGGCCCAAACGGATGAGCAACAATTCGTCTGGGAAAGCGAGTGCTGCGTTGCTACCATTCGGCAACCCGTTGATGCTGACACTGTCGCTCCAAATATTTGCAAGCTGAAGGTCACGCAAGGAACCCTTTGCCGTAACGGTGCTTGTGATAGGAGTATTGCCTACATTGGTAAGATTGGTGGTGAGAAATGTAGGCGTCCACAGATAGACAAATTGACCTGCATTGTCGGCATCCACATTCCAAACGGGCGTTGCATCGGGGACCAAAAACGATGCGCCTGAGGGATAAATGTACTTCACGACATAGTTGTCAGGTGGCACTGTATTTCCAGTCGAATGGTTCAGACCAAGATTTCCAGTGACATTTTCAATCCCGATTTCCATAAACGTTGCACACCCGGTACCGCCCGGAAAATTTGCAGCATCCGTATTCTGATATTGAAATGTGATCGAGCTGTCGCGCCCGCTCAAAATCAATTCGAAGGTATTGCTTCCAGTCCAGTCAGGAACCGCATTCTTCCACCAAGGGACGTTCACCCATTGAATCACAAACGAATCCACATTGTTGGTCCAATACCAGAGTTCACCCTGATTGGGATTCAAAACATCGTTGCTGATGAAAGTAAGGTCACTCATAAACGGCGCAACGATATTGTCTCCCACCCCACCTGCCGTAGGGATCGTGGGGAAACAGCTCGCGATATTTCCGACATTGCTAAAGGAGATCCACCCATTGGAACCCACTTTGATGCTGTTGTAATCACTCCAATAGTAATGAAAGTCCCATCCGATGTTGAACGGACCTACGGCATTGTCATCGGCAAGTCCGGGAATTTGCAAGGCACCCGCCCTGCCCGTGATATCCACCCAGTTAAAGTTGATACCGGGTTCGTTGGAGTCTTTCCAGATATAGCCGTAAGGATCAGGCCCTCCGCTTCCCGCGAAAAGATTCCCGAATACCATCATCCATACCAAGCAGAGCAGGCCGGTCGCCTTGTGAAACAACTTCATGGGCTGATTTTGAACAAATTTAACCAAAGGTAAAAGGGGTGGATGAATTTTGGGAGGAAATTCGGTGGATCAATGGATAGATCAATTGCCCCCCAAAGAAAAAGGCGGCCCCAATGGAGTCGCCTTTTTCCTTATAGGATATTGCGAATTAGTGGTTGACCACCAATTTGCTGACCATTTTCTCGGTTGCTGTCTCCAAGTTGATGAAGTACAGACCAGATGCGAGGTCGGATGCGTCAAAGCCCAAGGTGTGGTTACCTGCAGCTGCACCGATTTCGTTTTTAGCGAATACGGTTTGGCCATACATGTTTACCACGGTCAAACGCACGTCGCTGATGGCTGGAAGCTCATAGCGGATCGATGTGATGCCGGTAGTTGGGTTAGGCACAGCCTTGAGGTTCAACATAGCAGCGTTGTCTTCTTTCACATCTGTGCCGGTTGGGCAAGTGATGGAGATATTGGCGCTGATCATGAAATCGCTCACGGTAAGCTCACGGTAAGGAGACCATGCACCGCTCAGGATTTCATAGGTACGACGGGAGATCGGAGCTTGCGTCTCAGTGCCCAAAATCACGTCAGCACCACCTTGGAACCAAGCAATATACCATCCCCCGGAGTTGATGGTCGATGTACCGTTCATACGTACACGGTACCATACACCTTCAGTAGCAGCGTTGGCAGCGACCTTGACGCTATCCATCATGGTGCCGGGGAAGCCGTTTCCGTCGAAAATTTTGATGTCAAAAGAGCTGTGCTGACCTGGGGTCGGTGCGCCAGCTGGATCAACGATCCAAACGTCGACATTGCTGATGTTGGCTGGATAGGATGGTGGAACGATGTAAACACCGGCACCTTCGTCATTTGCACCACCTGACCATGAAATTCCATTGTCTGGCTGCGTTGCAGAGGAATAAGTCAAGTTCATCGAGTCACCCGTACATGGTGTAGCCACCAATTCAACCGTATTTTGGTTGTTGCTTGGGTTGATGTCAGACGAATTGGTCGTGGTGACTTTATAGGAGTAGTGGTTGGCAGTGGTAAAGGTCACGGGTGTCGAGAACTGTACCGTGCTATCGGTGCCTGCAACCAAACCGCTAGCGATCGAGGTTGTACCGGTCCAGAATGCTGCACCTGCGCCTGGGAGGCGAATGTCACCTGCAACAGCGATGGATGTTGAAATGTCAGCGTTGCCTACGTTGGCAATGTTGGCAATCATGTCTTGTGCAGTGGCATTTCCACCAGAAATGAAAAATTGGCCTGCATTGTCTGCATTTGCATTCCAAGCTGGCGTTGCATCAGGAACCTGGAAGGTAACGACAGAAGGATAATAAAACTTCACGGCGAAGTTGTCTGGAGGAAGGTTTTCGTTGTAAACTTCCAAACCGATGTTGCCGGTGATGTTTTCGATACCGATTTCCATGTCAGCTGGGCAGCCACCATTGTCGGTCCAGTTGCTGACGTCGGTGTCATTGTACATGAAGGTAATCGAGCTGTCGACACCACTCAAGATCAATTGGAAGGTATTGCTACCGACCCAGTCTGGAGATCCCGTGACCCACCATGGAACTTGGTTCCACTCAATGATCAAAGTATCTGTGCTGTTGCTCCACCACCATACTTCAGCTGGATTTGGGTTACCAGGGCTGTTGCTGGTGTAGATCAAATCGCTCATGAAAGGCGCCAAGTAGTTGTCTCCGCTTCCACCCTGTGTAGGGATCAAAGGAAAACAGCTGGCGATGTTGCCGATGTTGTTGAATCCAACCCAGCCATTGGAGCCAAGTTTGAATTGGTTGTGGTCAGTCCAATAGTAATGGAAGTCCCAACCAAAGTTGATGAAGGCAACCGAATTGTCATCGGTGAGGCCTGTGACTTGGGTTGCTCCGGGAGCACCCACAATCGAGTTCCAAACGTAGGCTGGGCCTTGGGCGTCATTGGAGTTTCTCCATGTATAGCCGTAGACATCCGGACCACCGCTTGTTTGCGCAAAGGTGCTATTGCCACCTACTACGCACAGCAAAGCCAATGCAAGAAGTAGAATTCTGTTTCTCATACTGTATTCTAAAGTGTTAAAAAGAAATCTTTTCGCCTCAAATATAGGCTATTCCGATGAATATTCAATATGTTACGGCCTGACGGTCGTAGCCAAGACGTCAAACGGCCCGATTGGGGTCAAATGCCTCCAACAAATCGGCCAATCGACGCACAAAACGACCACCCAAGGCACCGTCGACCACACGATGGTCATAACTATGGCTCAGGAACATCATGTGACGCACGCCGATCATATCTCCCATTGGTGTTTCAATCACGGCGGGCTTCTTGCGAATCGCTCCGACGGCCATGATCGCCACCTGCGGCTGCATGATGATGGGTGTTCCCATCACGTTGCCAAAAGTTCCCACGTTGCTGATGGTGTAGGTGCCACCATCGAGTTCTTCCAACTTGAGTTTGTTTTCGCGCGCTCTCGCGGCCAAATCATTGACCTTCGCAGACAGGCCCGCCAAATTGTATTGATCCGCATTCCGCACCACTGGCACAATCAAATTGTCAGTCGGCAAGGCCACGGCCATTCCAATGTTGATGTCTTTCTTGACTACAAGTTTGTCGCCATCCACGGAAATATTGACCATCGGATGCTCGCGCAAAGTCTGTGCAAGTGCTTCCATGAAGATCGGAGTGAAGGTCAGCTTTTCACCGTACTTCGCTTCGAATGCCTTCTTGTTTTTTTTCACGCCACAGCACGATATCGGTGACATCGCATTCGACAAAGGAGGTGACGTGCGCAGAAACATGTTTGGAATAAACCATGTTTTCGGCGATCATCTTCCGCATGCGGTCCATTTCCACGATTTCCGTGTTTCCCGAATGGCTGTAGGTCTTCTGTTTGACCATCAGGTATCCGTCGGGCGCGACGACCTTTGCTGGTTGAGCAGCAGCCGTCACGGGCTTGGTTTCCGTTTGTGGTTGAGCAACTGATTGCGCGGCAGTTCGCGGACCTTTCACATAGGCCAAAATATCAGCCTTGGTGACGCGACCTGCATTTCCAGAACCTGCAATTTGCTCCAATTCGGCCATTGAAACGCTTTCTGTTCGCGCGATGTTCAGTACCAATGGAGAATAAAACCGTCCATTGTCGGAACGCGAAGCCAAAGGTCCGGAAGAAATGGCAAGGCTTGGAATGGCCACATTGGCCGCAACAACAGTCTCTGCGACGGGCGTTGTCACAACTTCGGGCGCTTTGGCCTGCCCGTTGCTGATCGCAGGGGGCGTGTTGGTGGAACTTGCCGCTTCCGTCTCAATCACAGCGATGACAGTACCGACCGGAACGACATCTCCTTCTTTGAAGAATACTTCCAACAGCTTGCCGTCGACCGGCGAAGGCACCTCGGAATCAACCTTGTCGGTGGCGATTTCCAAGATGGGTTCATCTTGTTCAATCTTACCGCCAATTGCAACCACCCATTTCAGGATCGTTGCTTCGATGATGCTCTCACCCATCTTGGGCATCACGAGCTCTACTCTCGCCATATTCTTATTCTTGCTTTGAAGTACTCCAATTGCGGCGCAAAAATAACCAAAAAAAAGCAGGATTCAAGGAATTCGGAAGGAGGGAATTTCCTTCGAATCCTCACCCCGCTGTCGATCAAGCATTCTGGCACTTTTCCTCGGCAAAGGACGCTCATCATGCACCTCCAAAATGCACAAAGGCCACCTTGCGGTGGCCTTTGGCATTCAATTTGTGTTGCGGGATTACTGCTTCACAACACGCTCAACCAAGCGCTGATCACCGTTTGTGACGGAAATCAAGTACACGCCTGATGCGAATTGTGAGAGGTCAAGCTTGGCAGTTGCCTCGCCTGCAGACACGGTGACTTCCACTTCGGCCAACAGCTGACCGTAGATGTCGCTCACCTTTACTGCATAGTTCATGTCTTCGGAGCAAGCCTGGCAAGCCAATTCAACGGTAAGCGCACCGTTTGTTGGGTTGGGGAATGCACGAAGGCTCAAGCTTACCATCTGATCATCGGAAGATGCGCCAGAGTGGCTTGCCGTCTTGTCATCGCTACCACTGCCGCCATTACCATGGTTGCTACGTGGGAAGGTACAGTTGAAGCGTGATCCACATGCTCCCAACACGTCGCCATGGCCAAGGTGGCTGGCCACTTGTGATGCAGGGACGCATTGTGTCTGCGAGCAGGCATTGCGGCCTGGCACGTTGTGGCAAATCTGGATGCGGTTGTTTCCGCAAGAGATGCTGCGTGGGCAGACGGCAACGCTATCTACTGCTGAGCAGCCGTTGGCATCGGTCACACGGAAGAAATACACCGTCGTCACGGTTGGGCAGGCACTGTAAGTGTTGCCAGTGGCAAGCACTTGACCGCTGCGTGTTGTCCAACGTGTGTTGTAGGCTGCAGTTCCACCCGAAACGGTACCGGTAAGGGTAGCGCAAGCTTGTGGACCGTAGGCTGGATAAACCACTTGGTGTGCGCCAGCGTCAGCAATCAAACGTGTTGGTTGCGTCACAACGCCAGAGGCAGTTGCTGTGCAACCGTAGCCGTCGGTAATTGTCACGCTGTAAGATCCAGGACGCAAGCCGCTGATGGTCTGGGTCGTGGCGTTGTTGCTCCAACGATATGTGTAAGGGGCGCAGCCACCTACACCGTTGGCAGTTGCAGTACCGTTGTTGGCACCGAAGCAAGTTACATTTTGAGTCGTAACCGTTGCAGTGAGCAATGCAGCTTGGGTCAGCACAATGCTGGCTGTGCTGGTATTGCCATTGTTGTCGGTCACCGTAACGACGTACAGACCAGGAGTCAAACCAGTTTGGTTGACCGCGGTCGATCCATTGCTCCAGAGATACGACAAGTTGCCACAACCACCCGTTGCGACCAAGTTGATAGTACCGTCTTGACCACACTGAATGTTGCCACCGCTGCCAGAGCCACCGCTGCCAGAGCCACCGCTGCCGGAGCCGCCATGACCATGACCGCTGCCAAGGTTACCGCTGCCGGATCCATCATGACCGCGATCGCTGCCTTGGTTGCCATGGCCACCATTGTTGCAGATGTTGCCGTTGTGGCGGCAAGTGCTGTGGCTGCCATTGTTGCCATGACCGCTGCCAGAGCCGGAGCCGCTGCCAGAACCGTCATGACCATTATCGCTGCCATTGCTACCATTGCTACCATCATCGTGGCCGCTACCGGAGCCGCTACCGGATCCGCTGCCTGAACCGCCGTTACCGGTCGCACAGCAAGAAGACACATTGAAGCCGCAACCGTTTACCGGGCTGCTCAAGCTCACGGTAATTGCAGGCGAAGTAACAGTCACCGTTGCGGTGCAGCTGCTCACGTTGCCATTCACGTCGGTAACAGTCAAGGTTACCGTGTTCGGACCTTGGTTGCTGCAAGAGAATGAATTCGGATTCACAGAAAGGCTCGCGATACCGCAGGCGTCGCTGCTACCGCCATCGATTTGCGAGGCAGTGATCGAAACCGATCCGCTGTTAGGTGCATTGACCGTGATGCTTTGGCAAACTGCCAAAGGCGCGACGTTGTCGACCACGGTTACCGTAGCAGAGCAATTGCTGCTGTTGCCATGGATATCCGTTACGGTCAACACCACCGTGTTGACGTTTCCGACATTGGCGCAACCGAAGCTGCTGTTGTCGAGTGAAAGGCTGGCAATGCCGCAATTGTCGCTGCTGCCGTTGTTCACGTCGGCCGTTGTGATGCTACCTGCGCCATTGGCGTCAAGTTGAACCGTCACAGCCTGGCAATTTGCGACAGGAGCCTCGGTGTCATTCACCGTCACGGTGAAGCTACATGCAGCAGTGTTGCCGTGGATGTCGGTTGCCGTTGCAACCACCGTAGTGGTGCCGACAGCAAATGTGCTGCCACTGGCAGCGGCTTCGACGATCGAGGCGATACCGCAGTTGTCCGAGGCAGTTGCGGCGAAGGTCACCACTGCAGAACAGTTACCCGCATCGTTGCTCACGCTGATGTTAGCTGGGCAGGTGACGACAGGAGCTTCCGTATCGTTCACAGTAACAGTGAAGGCACAGCTGACAGCATTGCCGGATGGATCGGTTGCGGTAGCAGTCACAGTCGTGCTGCCTTGTGCAAATACAGATCCTGGAGCGATGCTGTAACCAACCGTGGCGCTGCAATTGTCTGCACCGGTTGCAGTGTAGCTCACCACAGCGCTGCAAAGACCTGCGTCGTTGCTTACTGTGATGTTGGCAGGGCAAGTGATGCTTGGCGCAACATTGTCTTGGACGGTCACAGATGCGGAGCAAGTGCTGCTGTTGCCATTGACGTCGGTGACGGTCAAGACGACATTGTTGGCTCCGGAGAAATTGTGGCTTCCCAGGTTGCTGAAATCATCGGTGGCAAGTCCGGTCCATTCGGAGGCCAAACTTGGGAATCCAACTGCATTGCTGGTATTTCCTGAATTCACTGCCGAATTGCGAACCAATGTACGATCCATTGTGCCCAAGCCGCCGCCAGTCCATTCTGTACCTGGATCTTGGCCGATACGACCAATGATATCGACCGCGGTCGTACCATTGCGAAGCTCAATTGCATCATCTCCATTAAAGAAGTTAGAAGTACTGGTCACATCAGCCTGTGCCAACATGCCGACTGCTGCATTGTCATCGCAAACAACATAAACATCACCATTTGCTACCGTACCCGTCAAGTTAATGATGGTGGTTGCAGAAGTGCTGCCATTGAAGTAGTAACGTAGGCTATATCCCGAGAGATTCACCGCAGCACCTGTACCGTTGAAGATTTCAATGCACTTGTTGTTGCTGCTTCCTTCAGTGTATTCGGAGATGAACAGACTTGAAGCTGGGGTGCCATTGACATTTGCGCAAGAGAACGATCCATTGTTCAAGGTCGTGCTTGCAATGCCGCAGGCATCACTCGAGCCATTGTTGATCGCACTCGCAGTGATGGTTGCATTCCCAGAATTGTCCAATTGAACGGTTACGTTCTGGCAAAGCGCAACGGGTGCCACGACATCCTGAACGGTTACAGTCGCAGAACAGGTTGAAGTGTTGCCACCAACATCAGTGACTGTCAGGATTACGGTATTGCTGGAACCAACATTTGCGCAACTGAAGTTGCTGTTGTTGAGGGCAATGCCAGTAATGCCACAGTTGTCAGTTGAACCATTGTTGACAGCAGCGGCATTCGTAGAACCTTGACCAGCTGAATTCAATTGAACGGTTACTGACTGGCAATTTGCGACTGGAGGGACAATATCATTGTCGGTCACTGTCACGGTGTTGCTGGTTGCTGTACAACCATTTGCATCGGTGACTTGCACAGAATATGTACCAGCGCCAATGTTGGAAGCAGTCACGCCCGTCTGTCCACCAGGTGTCCAGAGGTAGGTGTAATTTGGAGTACCACCGACAACCAAAGCTGTAGCGCTACCATTGGCTACGCCAGGGCAAGTTGCATTGACACTCGTTGCTGAAACCGATGGATTCGGGAATACCGAAACAGCAACTGGACCTGCGATGGCGGAACAGCCATTCGCAGAAGTTACGGTGACACTGTAGTTTCCGGCAGTATTCACAGTAATGCTTTGCGTGGTTTCGCCCGTGCTCCAGAGATATCCTGCCGCTTGTGTTGCGACCAAAGTCACCGAACCACCGCTGCAGAAGCTCGTGTTACCAACATTGGTAATCGTCGCGACATTGGTCAATCCACCCAGGATCATATCGTCGATGCGGTATTGGGTAGTTCCCAAATTGGTAAAGCGGATGCGCAAGTTGGCTGCAGATGGGAAGCCCACTGCCGTCATCGTAGACCAAACCGCCGTTCCAGTGCCCGTAGGCAGAAGGGTATGCGGAAGGGTGGTATAGGTGATCCCATCGGTGCTGACCTCAAGGCGCAAATCCAAACCATTGGAGGTCGTGGTGCTTTTGAAAACGCCAAATGCCATTCCCATGGTCGTGAAACCTGTGGTATTGACGCCTGAGATTTCGAATGTGCGTCCAGCACCTGTGAAGAATACGTTTGCACCGCCAGAGGCTCCAGGATAACCTGTGCTAGGCAAAGTGTTGCGCACATCTGCTGTGCCACTCATCGTGTAACTGTCATTGTCAAAGCCATTTGCACCTTCGTGGGCGGCGATCAAAGTCGTGCCCGTTACAGTGCCAATACGCTCTGCAAATACCTGGCTGTTGCCTTGAAATGCACTGACCGTTACCGTGAAGGAACAGTTGGCAGAATTTCCACTAGCATCGGTAGCCGTAAAGGTTACAGTGTTGTTTCCAACAGGGAAGGATGAACCCGAAGGTAAGCCAGCAGTCTGAACAACAGCGACTCCTGGACAGTTGTCTGAGGCCGTTGCATTGCCAAATATTGCCACACCGGCAGTGGTACCCGCCACAGCGCAAAGCGTCTGGCTTGCTGGGCATGTGATCACTGGCAATTGGTTGTCGACCACGGTCACCGTAAAGCTACAGTTGGCCAAATTTCCAGCTGCGTCAGTGGCCACCACATTCACCGTCGTCGTTCCAGTCGCGAATGTACTTCCGGAAGCAGGATTGATGCTCACCGTCACGCCGGGGCAATTATCGGTTGCCGTTGCATTGTAGCTCACCACTGCGCTGCAAAGACCTGGGTCAGTGTTCACGCTGATGTTGGCGGGGCAAGTAACCGTTGGGGCTTGCGCATCGACGACCGTCACAATGAAGGAACAAACCGTTGAATTGCCGGAAGCGTCAGTTGCCACGAATGTATTGGTGGTAGAACCGGTTGGGAAGGTGCTGCCAGAAGGCAAACCTGCAGTCTGAGCCACGGTTACTCCTGGGCAATTGTCCGTAGCCTCGTTGTCGTACTCATACATTGCACCACAAGCGCCATTGCCGCATTGACCAGCATCGTTGTTCACAGCAATATTGCCTGGGCAAGCAACAGTAGGAGCTTCTACATCGCTCACTGTTACACTGAAGGAGCAAGCGGCGGTGTTGCCAGAGCCGTCAACGGCAGTATAGGCTACGGTCGTCGAACCGATTCCAAAAACCGATCCGCTAGCGCCACCAGAAGTTTGCACCACAGAGACCAAACCACAATCATCGGTGGCCGAAGCACCATTAAATGTGACTGTCGCACCACAAACGCCATTGTCGTTACCAACAGAGATATTGGTTGGGCAAACAATCGTTGGTGGTGTCAGGTCGGAAGCACGCAAAACCGTTGCCGTACCACTGGCAGGACAGCCGTTGGCATCCTGCACCGAGAATGTTTGGATTCCCTGTCCCAAACCAGTAAAGGTATTGGAAGGTCCAAAAGGGCCACCATTTACGCTGTATTGATAGGGAGCAGTGCCGCCATTCGCGGTCACCGTCATGGTGCCGTTGTTCAAATTGCAGGAGGCGGGAGTGGTGGCGCCCGTGGCGACCACGGCGCTTCCGGCAGTACCAACTACAACCGTAGCATTGGCCACACAAGAATTACCATCGACCACCAGCACATTATAGGTGCCCGCTGCCAAACCCGAATTGGACTGGTTGAAGGAGGTATAACCGCTTGGACCCGTCCAAGAGTAAGTAATCGGAGCGGTGCCATTGAGAACGCTTACCGTGGCAGATCCATTGCTTGCACCGCAAGAAGCGGGTGTACCGGATCCAGTCGCAGTCATGTTACAAGGAATGGGAACTGTGATGTTAAATGTCATTACGCCGGTAGCAGCTGCTGGACAACCATTGTCCTGGGCATTGATGGTCACCGAATAGGTATTGCCAGCATTTGCCAGGGTTGGTGTGAAGCAAAAAGTTCCGGTAGCGGAACACCGTTCCGATACTCGTCAGCACGCACGCAAATCACAGCAACCTGGCCCACAACTGCAGGGGTGAAGAGCAAAGCACCCGTGTTGGGGTTAAGATTGACCCCGTGCTGGAAGTCAGGGATTGATTCCACGAAAATCCGGCGCGTAGCTACGGGGTCATTGGTTCCCGTAGTCGACTAACAAGACCGAAGAGAATAGACAATTGCATCGCCATCTGGATCAAATCCGTTTGGACTCAAGGTTGCCGGTTGATTGGCACGAAAAAGTTCCAACGGCCTATTCAAGAAGCGAGGAGAACTGTTTTGAATTCCCGGCACGGAAATTGCGTAGATGAACAGTCGCTTGAATTCGATGGTCACCTGTTGTAATCGCGGCATTGCGGGCACAAGGTTGCAATTGCACGCGGTAGGCAGCTGTTGGGAGCAAGGTCACAATAAGCGAATAAATATGTTCTTCGATGCCAAATGCTCCGCCCGTGTTTGGACATGGGCTGACTTGGCCAGGGCATAGCGGGGTGATGTCGACAGGGTTTCCGACCCTATTCAACGTTGCACTGGCAACCGGAGTGCTGGGCACAAAGTTGACGATGGTGGTAGTACCTAAAGCAATACCTGAACAGTCACGATAGATTCGCTGAGTGATTCGATAATTTTCACCATTCAACCATTCAACGATAATTTCATTCCCGGCATAGTGAGAAGCACTCAAGCTCCCTGCACTACCGAGGATCAGCAAGGCAAAAGCCCACAACGTGGTCCTCAGCCTGTTGCCAAGACATCGCGATGTTCGCGTGTTTTGGACTTTTAACAGTGTACAATTCATGTTGATCAATAATAAATTAGACAGTTGGGAAAAAATCTACAGAAGGAGCTGTATTTCAAGCCTATAAAGAACAATTGGCGACTTACTAAAACTTCCAAGACCGCAGAATTCAATGCGTAAGAAACATGGCGAATTCCGCGATTTTTAGGCACATTTTAGCCCAATTCACGGCATTAAGGTAGATTTTGGCGACCAAACTTCCAACCTTTCGCCCAAACTTAATGTAAGAATTTACTTAATTTTTACCCAAAGTCCTCAGAACGGCAATGTCGAGCAGCGATACCCTTTTGGTATTCGTTCAGGTAATGGCGGATGTAATTTGAAACCCAAACGCCGCAATTGGAATAAAACAGAAAAGCCACCTTTCGGTGGCTTTTCTGTTTTATTCCAAGGAAGTTTTACTGCTTCACAACGCGCTCAACGATGCGCTGGGCACCATTTTCGACGATGATCATGTAAACTCCAGCTGCATAGTCAGAGAGGCTCAACTTCATCTTGCCTTCGCCCATGGCAACATTCACCTCGGTAGCAAAGAATTGCTTGCCGTAGATGTCGGTCACTTTCACCTTGTAGGTGCCTTCGTCGCCGCAGTTGCTGCATGCAACTTCAACGTTGAGGTCACCATTGGTTGGGTTAGGGAATACGTTCATTGAGACTTTGGTATCAAGTACCTCTGCAGCAGCAGGCTGCATAGCCATTTTGTTGTTTCCAGTTGTACATGGACGTGTGCTCAAAGCATTGCATGCTCCAAGATAATCGCCGCCGTGTACCTGCTGGATGTGCTGCCTTGCGGCTGGCACAGGAATGCAATGCACCATTGCGTTGCCAACGTTTCCTGGTGGGATGTGGCAGATCGCGATGTGAACCATACCGTTGCCATTGGTAGAACCATTTCCACCTTGACCGTTTCCGGTCTGACCATTGTTGGTACCGCCTGCACATGTGATATCAATGGCGCAAACACGCACGCTGTCAACACCTGTACAGCCTTGTGCATCGGTGACAGTCACGTAGTACGTGGTAGAAACCGTTGGGCAAACGCTCTGGCTTGTAGCCGTAGAACCATTGCTCCAAGCATAAGTGTAAGGAGCACATCCGCCAGCGCCGGTGACGCTGATCGTAGCGCATGTGGAGTCAGCATAAGCTGGGAACACGATGACATCGTTGCTAGCAGTAGCGACCACGGGGTTGCCTCAGCAGTCAACGTTTGTGTACAGGTAGCGCTATTGCCGTAGATGTCAGTCGCACGGTAGGTGCGAATCACGACGCGAGCATTTCCAGCACAGCCAGTACCGGTTGCAACGTCGCCTACGTGGACGATGCCAGCAACACCACAGTTGTCAGAAGCGCCAACTGCACCAGTGTTTGCAGCAGGAATTGCAGCAACACAAGAAACAGTTACGTTCGCTGGGCAAGTGATCGATGGAGCTTCGGTATCGTTTACCGTCACAGTGAAGCTACAAGCGGCAGTATTGCCAGCTGCATCGGTTGCGACAAAGCCGTTGGAAGTTGTTCCACAGCGAGCGGGCGGAGGGGGGTGCTGCGCGTTGTCGAGAAGGCGTAGCTGACGGCAGCGCCGCACGTTGTCATTGCTTACGTCACGTTGGCGGGCAGTGCACGGGCTTGGTTCGTTTGCACGTGAAGCCGCTGCAGTGTTGCCAGATGCATCCGTTGCGACAAAGCTGTTGGTGGTGGTACCGACAGGGAAGACAGAACCGGAAGCGAGGCCGGCGCCTTGGGCGACGGAGCTGCCTGCGCAGTTGTCAGAAGAAGAAACGGCGTAGCTGACGGCAGCGCCGCAAACACCGTTGTCATTGCTCACGTTCACGTTGGCTGGGCAAGTGATCGAAGGAGCTTCGGTATCGTTTACCGTCACAGTGAAGCTACAAGCTGCAGTGTTGCCAGCTGCATCCGTTGCGACAAAGCCGTTGGTGGTGGTACCGACAGGGAAGACAGAACCCGAAGCGAGGCCGGAGCCTTGAGCGACGGAGCTGCCTGCGCAGTTGTCAGAAGAAGAGACAGCGTAGCTGACGGCAGCGCCGCAAACACCGTTGTCATTGCTTACAGTCACGTTGGCTGGGCAAGTGATCGAAGGAGCTTCGGTATCGTTTACCGTCACCGTGAAGCTACAAGCTGCAGTGTTGCCAGCTGCGTCCGTTGCGACAAAGCCGTTGGTGGTGGTACCGACAGGGAAGACAGAACCCGAGGCAAGACCGGAGCCTTGAGCGACGGAGCTGCCTGCGCAGTTGTCAGAAGAAGAGACAGCGTAGCTGACGGCAGCGCCGCAAACACCGTTGTCATTGCTCACGTTCACGTTGGCTGGGCAAGTGACCACAGGAGCTTCGGTATCATTTACCGTGACAGTGAAGCTGCAAGCAGCAGTGTTGCCAGCTGCGTCAGTAGCTACGAATGTGTTGGTGGTGGTACCGACAGGGAAGACAGAACCCGAGGCGAGGCCGGAGCCTTGAGCGACAGAGCTGCCTGCACAGTTATCAGAAGAAGATACAGCATAGTTCACGGCAGCGCCGCAAACACCGTTGTCGTTGCTCACAGTCAAGTTGGCCGAGCAAGTGATCGAAGGTGCCTCAGTATCGTTTACTGTCACGGTGAAGCTGCAAGTCGCTGCGTTGCCAGAGGCATCGGTTGCAGTTGCAGTCACAGAAGAGGTACCTACTGCGAACACGCTTCCTGAAGCAGGGCTCAGGGCAACCGTTACACCAGGGCAATTGTCGCTTGCTGTTGCGGAATAACCCACAGCAGCGCTGCACTGACCGAGGTCATTGCTCACGGTGATATTCGAAGGGCAAGTCACAACAGGAGTTTCCGTATCCAACACGGTGACGACAAATGAGCAAGAGGTAGTGTTACCGGATGCGTCGGTTGCCACAAAAGTATTGGTGGTCACACCAACTGGGAAAGTGCTTCCTGAAGAGAGACCTGCAGTCTGCGCAACGGTTACAATGCCGCAATTGTCATTGGCACCGTTTTCGTACTCATACATCGCACCGCAGACACCATTGTCGGTAGGCAGTGTGACATCATTCGCAAAAGAGGCCGAATTCAAGCTTCTGCTGCCATTGGCACGGGAAATCAAGCCGCCTGCATCGCCGCAGCTAAGATTTGGAGCCTCAGTGTCAGTGACAGTCACGGTGAAGCTACATGAGGCAGCGTTGCCAGCAGCATCAACGGCACGGAAAGTAACCGTAGTCGTTCCCACTGCGAAGGCACTGCCAGATGCTGCGCCAGCAATTTGGGTTACGCTTACGCCTGGGCAATTGTCAGATCCGCTTGCTGTAAACGATGCAACTGCAGCGCAAAGACCTGCGTCATTGGCGAGGTTGATATTCGCAGGACAAGTGACCGAAGGAGCTTCAGCATCTGTCACATTCACTGTAAAGGAGCAAGCTGCAGTGTTACCTGCGGCATCGGTTGCACCAAAAGATACAGTGCTGGATCCTACTGGAAAAAGACTACCTGATGCAGCGCCACCGGTTTGGGCGACAGATACACCTGGGCAATTGTCAGCGCCAGTTGCAGCAAAAGACACTGCTGCGCCGCACTGACCGGGATCATTGCTGACCGAAATATTAGCAGGGCAAACCACGGAAGGTGCTTCAGTATCGTTCACCGTAACGGTAAATGAGCAAGCGGCTGTGTTGCCAGAGCCGTCAACAGCTGTAAAGCTTACCGTGGAAGTTCCAATACCGAAAACGGATCCGCTTGCGCCACCGGAGGTTTGCACCACGCTGGCCGAACCACAATCATCCGTTGCGGAGGCACCATTGAAGGAGACCGTTGCGCCACATACACCACTTGCATTTCCAACAGTAATGTTGGCTGGGCAGGTGATGGTAGGAGGTGTCAAGTCAGCTGCACGCAAAACAGTGGCGCTTCCACTGGCTGGGCAACCGTTTGCATCCAATACCGAGAAGGTGTGAATGCCTTGGCTCAACCCGGTGAATGTATTCGAAGGGCCAAATGAACCGCCATCAACACTGTATTGGTAAGGGGCTGCTCCACCGGTGACACTCACAGTGAGGGTACCGTTGTTCTGACTGCATGAAGCAGGTGTGGTGGTGCCTGTTGTCACCAATGAGCTTCCGTTTGTACCTACAACGACAGTTGCATTGGCGACGCAAGAATTGCCGTCGACGACCAACACGTTATAGGTACCAGCTGCCAAACCTGAAATCGACTGGCTGAACGAAGAATAACCGCTTGGGCCAGTCCAAGAGTAGCTGATCGGCGCCGTGCCATTGGCCACGGACACAGTGGCGGAACCGTTGCTTGCTCCGCAAGTTGCAGGTGTTCCAGATCCCGTTGCAGTCATGTTGCAAGGAATCGGAACTGTGATGTTAAAGGTATAGGTACCGGTTGCCACAGATGGGCAGCCGTTGTCTTGCGCATTGATGGTCACAGAATATGTGTTACCAGCATTTGCAAGTGTAGGCGTAAAGCAGAATGTGCCGGTAGCAGAACCTGCGACACTAGAGTTGACCACAAATGTTGCGGGGGGGATGATACCGCTTGTTGCGGTCAAAGTGATCATGTTGTTGTTGGCATCGGTTGCGGAAACCGGAGTGCAGTACAACTGACCCACAGGAACCACGACGTTGGCAATCGGAGCAACAACCGGAGCAGCGTTGCTGCAATTCAAGATACGAACCTGAATGTCACGTACAACGGAGCCGATGACAACACCATTCCGGTATTCATCAGCCCTGACGCAAATGACAGCCACTTGGTTTACCACAGTCGGGGTAAAGCTCAAGGTTCCAGTGTTGGGGTTGATGGAAACGCCAGTGCTGGAGTTCAATGGGTTGAGACCACTGAATCCAGGTGCATAAGTGACCGGGTCAGAAGCGTTCAAGTCGTAGCAAGACTGAATCGAATAAACGATTGCATCGCCATCCGGATCAAAACCGTTGGGGCTCAAAGTTGCAGCCTGGTTGGCGCAGAACACACCAAATGGCCTGTTCAAGAACCTTGGGCTGCTATTTTGGATACCCGTGCGGAAGTTGGAGTAAATGTAGAGTTGCTGACTACCTGCGTTGGTCACAGTCGTGATCGCTGCATTGCGGCAGCAAAGTTGATTTGCATCTACCCTGTAGTTGGTATTGGGAGCGAGGTTGGAAACAACACCAATATAGATGTGCTCCTCAATTCCAAATGCGCCTGAAGCACTTGCACAACGGCTCAATTGGCCTGGGCAAAGCGGTGTGATGTCGATCAAACTCGAACGGGTCAGCGTCACGCCTGACACTGGAATGGCAGGTGTAAGGTTCACCAAAGTGGTTGTGCCGAGTGTGATACCGGCACAGTCACGATAAACCTTTTGGGTGAAGCGGTAGTTTTCGCCGCCGAGCCAGTCGACGATGATATCTGTTCCTGCATAGTGGGACGCTTGCACGCCCCCGGTAGTTCCAATCAACAGCAACGCGAACGCCCATAGGGTGGCCCGCATTCTGCCCCTCAAACTGCGCGATGTTCGCGCATCTGAGGTTTTACATCGTGTACTTTTCATTGCAAACATTATAAGTTTCAGTAAAGTTGAAGAAGTTGACAATCAGAAAACTAATGCGACCAATGTTCCTGCTATCTTTTGCCCTGTGATCGCCCATCTGCACACATTCACGTACTAGAATATGTAAGAACAAGACGAGCAAATACAGTTTTCCGGATAGAAAGAACTCTAGACACGCCCTAAAAGTAGACTATTCCAGCAAACAAAGCAAGTACGATTTGCAATGCGATTGTTCATTTTTCCGCGATTCAACCACTGACAAATACCCATTCCAAGCCACAAAACCTGTCAATTATCACAAAATCAGGCACCTAGAGGACCTCAAAGTGCACTTGTCAAGAAAACATATAAAGTAAGAATTCATGCAAAAACAACAAAAAGGGCCACCCTTTACAGAGTGGCCCTTTCAACCTATTAGAAGGTAAGATTATTGCTTCACAATGCGCTCGACGATACGCTGATCACCGTTCTCTACGACAATCATGTAAACGCCAGCTGCAAAACGAGACAAATCGATTTTGGCTTTTCCTGCTCCCATGGCAACATTGACATCCGTTGCAAGGAGTTGCTTGCCGTAGACGTCGGTCACCTTCAAGCTGTAGCTGCCTTCGTCGCCGCAGTTGTAGCAGGCAACGTCAACATTTACAAGACCAGAGGTCGGACTTGGGAAGACATTTACATTGATGGATGAGCCACCGGCCTGAACCATGTCGGAACCACCATTTTTGTTTGCACCGCAAACCGTAGTAGCAGTACAGTTACGGGATGTCAAGCTACCACAAGCGCCCAAGTAGTCGCCACCGTGACCGATGGTGAAGTGCTGGGTTGCAGCAGGAATTGGCAAACACTTCGTCATACCATTGTTGGCATTTCCAGGAGGAAAGTGGCAGATGGCAATGTGCTGCATAGCATTCAAGCTATTGCTTGTACCATTACCGCCCTGACCTGTTCCGCCTTGGCCGTTGTTGGTGCCGCCGCTGCATGTGATATCAATGGCGCAAACAGTCACGCTGCATGTTGCAGTACAACCTTGGGCATCGGTAACCGTCACGGTATAAGTGGTGCTTGCTGTCGGGCAAACCGAGATGCTGCTGGACTGACCGCCATTGCACCATGTGTACCTGTAAGGTCCGCAACCACCGGCAGCGCTGGCGCTGATCGTGGTGCAAGATGAGTCTTGCCATGCTGGAATGACAAACGCAGTGCCACTGCATGTTGCAACCAGCGGAGTTGCCTCGGCAGTCAACAACTGTGTGCAGCTGGATGAATTGTGATATTGGTCCTCGACCGTGTAGGTACGGGAAACGACCATTGCAGAACCGTTGCAACCGGATCCGGTGCTGGTTTCACTTACGGTCACCCCAATTCCGCCACAGTTGTCACCAACTGATACGGAGCCAAGGTCGGATGCAGGAATATCAGCAACACAATTTACCGTGACGTTTGCAGGGCATGTGATCGATGGCGCCTCATTGTCCGTAACCACAATCGTAAAGCTGCAGGAAGAGGTATTGCCATAGGCATCAGCTGCAGTGAAGGTTACCACGTGAGAACCAACTGCCAAGCAGGTACCGCTTGCACTACCACCTGTTTGCGATACGGTAGCAGATCCACAATTGTCAGTGGCAGTGGCAGCTGCAAAGGTTGCAGTTCCACAGCATGCACCCGGGTTGGTAGCCACGCTCATGTTGGCTTGGCAATGAATCACAGGAGGTGTCAAGTCGCGGGCCTCACCTACCAATGCACTTCCGGTTGCAGGGCAGCCGTTGGCATCGGTAACATCAAACGTGTGCGTTCCGACAGCCAAACCTGAGAAGGTTGCAGAGGAGCCAAACGCGCCACCATCCACACTGTAGAGATAAGGTGCAGTTCCACCGGTCACACTTACAGTCAAGGTTCCGTTGGTCTGACCGCAATTGGCAGGAGTGGTCGTTCCAGATGCGACCAAGCTGCTGCCGTTGGAGCCAACAACCACGGTTGCATTGGCGACACAGGAGTTGCCATCAACAACCAGCACATTGTATGTGCCAGCTGCAAGACCTGAATTGGACGCATTGAAGGAAGTATAACCACTTGGGCCAGTCCAAGAGTAGGTAATCGGGGCAGTACCGTTGGTCACGTTGACTGTGGCGGTACCCGTATTGCCACCACATGATGTTGGCGTGCCCGAAGCCGTTGCCGTCATGTTACATGGAAGCGGAACAGTGATATTGAAGGTCATCACGCCTGTTGCAGGTGATGGACAGGCATTGTCTACCGCATTGATGGTGACCGTGTAGGTATTGCCTACGTGGCTCAAGTTTGGCGTGAAGCAGAAGGTACCTGCTGCATTTCCTGGAGATGTCGAGTTTACAACAAATGTTGCCGGAGGAATGATACCACTCACAGCAGAAAGCGTGATGTTGTTGTTGTTGATATCTGTTGCAGTGATTGGTGTGCAGTAGTTCTGACCTACGTTTACCACCACGTTGGCAACAGGGGCGATCACCGGTGCTGCATTGCTGCAGTTGAGGATGTTGATCTGCATGTCACGTACGATAGAGCCAATCAATGTACCGTTGCGGTATTCATCGGCGCGCAAACAGATAATGGCAACCTGACCAGCCACGCTAGGGGTGAAAGTCAAAGCACCCGTGTTTGGGTTGAGCACGATAGGTGTGCTGGAGTTAAGCGGATTGACCGGGTTGAAACCAGGGTTGTAAGTAACCGACTGATTGAATCCCTGATAACAAGTCTGCAACGAATAAAGGATGGCATCGCCATCCGGATCAAAGCCGTTGGGGCTGAAAGTTGCAGGCTGATTGGCACAGAATGTACCGACAGGCCTGTTCAGGAACCTTGGCGAGCTGTTGTTGATACCCGTGCGGAAGTTCGCATAGATAAACATCAGCTGATTGGCTGCACCGGTCGTAATGGCACCGTTGCGGGCACTATTGGAAATCTGGATACGATAATCCGAATTGGCGACCAACGCAGGGGTATTGGCACGATAGATGTGCTCCTCCAAACCGAAGGTCGAGCCGCTTGGGCAAGACGATACCTGTCCAGGGCAGAGCGGTGTGATATCGGTGATAGAAATGCGTGGAAGACCCAGTCCGCCAACATTGACGTTGTTGCGAAACAAGGTGGTTGACATCGTGGATGCCAATGAAATGCCCCGGCAATCGCGGTAGACATTCTTCGTGATGCGATAGGTGTCGCCCGACAACCAATCGATCTTAAATTCTGCGCCCGCAAAGTGGGAGGCCTGAAGGCTTCCCGAGGTGCCGATCACCAGCAAAGCAAAGGCCCACATGAAAGACCTCACTCTGTTGCCAAGACATCGTGGTGTCCCTGGCCCTGTCAATTGTGTCAAAGTGCTTTTCATGCTGTCTAAAATTAATTGTTGAACTGAACACACTTAATGAATGTAACAATATGCCAGTGGATGATCGACAAAACTTCAATTCCCAAACCTACATCCTCAATAGAATTCAATCAACAAAGGAAGCAAGCAGCAAAACATCAATTATAAAATCTTACCATCTACAAGGCAACTGTGAAAGTAATTCATGTTTCCGAAGATTCCAAATTCGGAGAAGCGCCTTTTGCAAAATTTTGACTACAGCCGAAAATTCTTCCGATCACAACGTCGCCCTGATTTGAAGCAAACCCAGCCAAAAAAGACAAAAAAAGCCCATATTTCATGCATTTTTATCCTCAACGACCTTCACACCGAAAAAAAATCCCCAAGAGAACCCATGTCCGACCATCCGAATTTCCAGAAATGCAGGCTTGGCGGATAAAGACTTCCGGGCTGCAGATTCGCAGACATTCTCAAGGCTTTCTTACACACTTAATACAAACACATTCCGCAATCTCCGGCACACAAAATTGCCCACAAGAGGAAGCGGCTGTCCCGAGGGCTCCTCCACCTTCAAAAGTCAAATCCAAGAAAACATGTAAGATTTTACGCTAACAACACCGGAAACCATCCGGCGCAACCGGAGCATTCCCGATTACCCACAAAGCCCTGATCAAGACGCTTGAATGACCCTCAGCGCAAATACCAAGGCAGCGTAGGCAGCGATTTCGATGTTTACCTTCCGGTCTTTCATCAAGCGAATGTGCAGGGTTTGAGTGCCATTCGGCCCCGCGAATCCGATCCAGGCTTGAGGTTGTTGATCGGCAGGGGCATCCTTTGCAGCCTCTGCAATGCCTGTGATGGAGATGGCAAAATCTGCCCCGAGCGCATTCCTGACGCCGTCAGCCATTTCCCGAGCCACTTCTGCCGAAACAATCCCATTCGTAGAAATTGTTTCAGCAGAGACACCGAGCATTGCCACCTTTACCTCAGGCATGTAAGCGACAACTCCGCCCTTGAATACCGCCGAAATGCCACTGTGCTTCACCAGTTTCGCTGCAATCTCACCGCCGGTGCAGGACTCGGCCGTTGCAAAAGAGCGATGATTGGCGATCAACCATTCTGCAAGCAATTGATCGGGTTGTTTGTCTTCCAGCGAATAGACATATTGGGAAAACAAGGCCGCTACCTGCGCCTGAGCGGAAAGCAGGATGGCATTCAACACATCTTCCTCCTCAGGCTGTCCTTGCAGTTTCAGTTCGATTTTGGTTCCGTCGTAGCTCGGCAGATAGGCGATGGCGATATGCGGATCCAATTGGTCTTCAATTGCTTCCATTTTTTCTGCCATGCGGCTCTCGGGGATGCCTGCAGTCCGCACCACCTTTGAAATTTGCCGCGCGACCGGGTAGCGCGCCTGCAACCATGGGATGACGCGCTCCCGCAAGAGCCATTTCATCTCAAAAGGCACACCGGGCATCGAAATCAATGCCCTCCCTCCTCTTGTAAATGCCATTCCAGGTGCGGTGCCCATTTCATTTTCCAACACTTCGCAGCTCGACGGCACAAAGGCTTGCTGCCGGTTATGCTCCAACAGGGGCCGTTCCATTCGTTTCAAAAAGCCCTCGATACGGTGCAAGGTTGGTTCATGGCAGACCATTTCACCGCCAAAAAGCTCCAACAACACCTTTTTGGTAATGTCATCCTTGGTGGGCCCCAAACCTCCCGTCACCAAAACCACATCATGATCATCCAGCAATCCCACCATCGCCGCGGTGATCACCGGACCGTCATCATGAATGACAAGTGTGGCATCGACCGCATAACCGGCATTGAGCAGGGCTTCACCCATGTAGGCAGCGTTCGTGTTGACCGTGCGCCCACGCAGGAGTTCGGTGCCGATGTTGAGGAGTGCGATTTTCATAGACGATTGGAAATGAATACGGAGGAATTAGAAATTAGAAATTAGAAATGGGGGTGCGGAGCAACGGCGAAGCAAATGAGAAGAGGGGTGCGAAGCACAAACAAACATTGCTCAAGGAACCTTTGTGGGCAACCGCGTCGGCAAGAGGGAAATTTCTCATCGGTTCAAGTGATCCTTCGTGAATGGCAACCCGAGACTTTCACTAATCACTTTTCACTTACAACTTACGATGAATTGATTGGTTTTCGCTGTATGCAAAAAGGCTCCCAATGGAGCCTCTTGCCTATAACATTCTTCAACAACTTATTCTGCAGATGTCTGCAAGACCATTTTGACTTGCATGCGCATGCCGAGTTCCAGTACATCGACCATACTTTGCACGTCCAATGTGCGGTCAAGGCGCAGCACGATGGTCGGATCGGGAACCGTCTTCATCTGCTGACGGATGGCGGCCTCCAAGTTTTCAAAGGCGACCACATCCTTGCCGACGTGGTACACCTTTTCTGCCGTCACCGACACTGTGATCTGCTGCTTGTTGACCGACTCAGTGTCACTCGCCTTGGGCAACATCAGCTTGATCACCTGCGGATTGGCCACGGTGGAAACGATGAGGAAAAACAACAGCAAGAAAAACATGATGTCGTTCAACGCTCCCGTGCTCACCTCATGGTGAAATCGTGATTGCCGCTTAAGCTTCATTTGCAGGCTGATGAAGTACATTCATAAATTCATACGACTCTGCTTCCACTGCAATCGCGAAGCGGTCTACCATGGCATTCAGGAGGTGCAGGCCTCCGTAGGCGATCATTCCGACGACCAAACCGGCACAGGAGGAGATCATCTTTTCGTAGAGTCCGCCTGCAATGATGCCGATACTGATGTTGTCGGTCAAAGAGATCGAATAGAAGATCTTGATGATACCGAGAATGGTACCGATGAAGCCGAGCATCGGCGCGACACCGGAAATGATTCCTAGATAATTGATGCGCTGTGTGATGCGGCCGATCAAGACGTTGCCATAACTGCCCATGGCACCGTCAATTTCCGGGGCCGGTGTACCGAGTCGGTCCACGCCCGCACCCAGGATCTTCAGCAGAATAAAGTCACTGCCTTTACAGAGGCTTTTGGCAAGATCGATATTGCCACGACGCAAGGCATCGTACAGGGACAATACCTGACTCCGATCGACCTTCATCGACCGTTTGATGGCGATGTAACGCTCGACAATCAAATAAATCGAGACAAAAAACAGAATCATAATGGGGATCAGAACGATACCCCCCTTCAAAAAAACTTCCACGAGTGTAAGTTTTTCGGCATTCGCCCCTGAAACTGACTGGGTGACTGCCTGTGCAGCGGTTACTGCCGCGCCGGAATCCATCTGTAATCCTATCATGCAAACAAATTTTGGGCTAAACTACGTCTAAGCCTCGTGCCGCTGTCTCACGCTATGCACACCCCAAAGCCAGGGCGACAACTTTTGTGAACACTTGAACGGAAACGAAACAAAGGGTAAAGTTCAGTACAAACGCTTTTGCAGTGTTTTTTGGGGGATATACGGCAGCGGTTGATGCAAGGTTCCGCCAATGGCCGAATCAATCTGAAAACAGCTCCCTGCACGAAGGTTTCCTTGCTCAATCAAGGTTTATTCACGAAAATCAATCATGCTCCCAAATCAGTTCTGTCTTGATTTCCCCGACCCAAACCGGGCAATTCCCGTCGCCCTGTCCGGTAAGTCCACCATCGGGGGCACATATATAATTACAGTTTTCATCGACAAGGTCGTTGAACTGATCACAGCAGGCACTTGCCAGGTAATAATAGGTTTTCCCGTCCACCTCCCACCGCGTCACGGAGGTCGGCGTTGCAACAATGTCTTTCCCATCGACGGCTTTGATCTTTTCCTTGATGCAAGCCGGCGTGCCTTTGGGCAGATCCAATTTGTCACAGGCAACAAAAAGGCTAGCCATCAGCAGCAAAGCAGCAAAAAACGGGGGGCGAATTTTCCTTGTTTTCATACAACGATTGATGCTTGAAATCGAAAATCGGTTGGAATGTTTTTTTGAATTCGAACCAGATATCCAATACGATTCGTTAATCGGCTAATAAATAACCCATTATCTTCAATCCTGCATTTTCCCGACCAAGGCAAACATCATCGCGACCTTCCCTTCTGCCAACGTGCTAGGAATCCATTCGCCCGGCCTGACCTCCACCAAATTGGGAAATGCGTTGTAGGGGCTGAATGGATACTCCTGAAATTCAACAATTTGAATGCCGCGTTTGAGCAACGGTTGAATCGTTTCACCCAGACTATGGCTCCAGAAAAACTCCCGCATGCCCGCATATTCATCCGAGCCGGCATAACTCGTCGTTGCGACCTCTTCAAAGGCTTCACCACTGTTGAAATAGGGATATTCGATGGCGTAGGTTTCCCAATTGAGGCCGTACCAATGCGGGTGAAATTCGGCAATGCACAACCTGCCGCCCGGCTTGAGATAGCGGCATACCACATCGGCCCAACGGTTCAAATCCGGCAGCCAAATCAATGCGCCATAGCTCACAAAGACGATATCAAAGACTCCCGTGAGGTTTTCAGGGAGATCATAGACGGAGGATTCGATAAATGTAGCCTCCAAACCTGCTTGTTTTGCCAATTCGCGGGCTTTTGCAATCGCCGTGCTGCTGAAGTCCATCCCCGTGACAATGGCGCCGCGCCTTGCCCAAGAAAGTGTATCGAGACCAAAATGGCATTGCAAATGCAGCATCGTTTGCCCCGCGACATCACCCAAGGCATTCACTTCGGGCGACTTCAAGGCACAATTGCCTTCCAGAAAACCAGGCACATCATAAAAGGTACTGGCAACGTGCCCTTTGACACGTGCATCCCAAAGCCTTTTGTTTTCTGCAATTTTCTCGAGATCGTTCATTCGAATGCGCTGTTAAACAGGGGTTACCTTATGGTTTTGCAAATGTTTCGTAGGTGATGTTCAGGATTTCCTTGGGCAAACCAGCGGCATCGTAAGTCAAAATACAGCCGAGGCGACCCATCGTGTCGTAATTGCGGGACTCAAGCGGCTGATTGGGAACCAAGGCTTTACCCGTCATTTGCCCCTTTTCGTTGTAATAGAAATAATAGGTGCGCGGACTCGATTTCCCTGTTTCCGCTTGCTGGATCACCCTTCCCTTTTCATCCAGCTTGTTCTCATATTTCACCAATGCAACACCCTTGGGGCTGGTGATGTTCAACTCCTTTACCGTTCCATCGGGGAAATAGGTATAGCTCTCCGTTTGCCCGGAAACACCGTTTTCCAGCTTCGTAAGGCGCTTTTTTGCATCAATCGTTGAGCGAATGGTCTTTCCGTTACCCACCGAGGTTTCCGTAGTCACCCAACTGCCGTCAGGGAGAATCTCAACGGTTGCAACAGGTTTTCCCGTTTTGTCGCTGATGGTCGCCTTGGTGGATTTCCCATTCGCATCCTTTTCCCAAACATAGTTGCGGATGATCTCGGAGCGGTCAGCGGCCACGAAATTGCGCTCCTGCAGGATTTGCCCTTCCGCAGAATACGTGTAAGTCGTTTGCAGGGTGAGTTCCCCGGTGATGTTCTGAAACCGTTTTGCATCGAGCAATTGTCCGGAAGCATTGTAGTCATAGGTTTCCACGACGACATCATAATCCTTGGGAAACCGCGCACCGGGAATGTAGCGGCTCAAAACAACGCGTTTGGTTCCAGCAGGAGGCGAATATTGGTCAAACCCGCGCTCGTAAAGCATCGGTTGTGGCTGCGTATAAAGCTGCGCCGACAAATGCTGTGACAAACTCAAAAACAAGAAAGCCAATAGTCCCAAGCCAATCTGTCTTTTCATTTCGATTCTTGAAAAATGCGTTCAATGCAAATATGCAGCGATTAGGCAAAACTTTGCAACGGAATCCGCAAGTTGCACAGACCAAAAAACCGGCCGCACGACATTCTTTCATCCACCCGATCGCATATCCAACGTTTCACAGGCGTCTTCGAATGAAAAGAAACCTCCGATCAGATTCATTATTCCCAATCTCAACTTATCTTTCGGGCAGAAAACAGGTTGAATCATCGCACCGCATCACGTCCCATATCACCGTGCCATCATTTCCGAGGAGGAAATTGCCGAAGTCGTGGCCACCCTGCGCTCAGGTTGGCTCACCACAGGCCCGCGTACCCAATTGTTTGAGCGCCGATTCTCCGAATTGAAATCCGGGAAGCCCACTGTTGCCGTCCAGAGCTGCACCGCCGGCCTGTTTCTCGCTGTACGCAGCTTGGATTTGCAGCCCGGCGACGAGGTCATCACCACACCGATGAGTTTCGTTGCAACGGCAAATGTCATCCTTCAAAACGGAGGCAAGGTCGTCTTTGCGGACATTGACCGTGCGTCGATGAACATTGATCCCGAACGCATTGCAGAGAAAATAACCCCACGCACACGCGCGATCCTGCCGGTGCACGTCGGCGGTAACCCCTGCGAAATGGACCGGATCATGGCACTTGCGGATCAACACGGGCTCGAAGTCATCGAGGATTGCGCCCACAGCATTGAATCCGAATTCCAGGGACAACCGTTGGGCACCTTCGGCTACGCCGCTTCGTTTTCTTTTTATCCCACCAAAAACATCACCACCGGAGAGGGTGGCATGCTTGTTTGCCGTGACGAATCAGTTGCCCGCAAACTGAGACTACTCAGTTCCCACGGCATCGCCAAATCGACTTGGCAACGCATGGAACTGGAACACAACCCCTTGTATGACGTGTTATTGCCGGGATTCAAATACAATATGTCTGACCTGCAGGCGGCATTGGGACTTCCGCAGCTCGACAAATTGGAGGTGATGTACAGGCGTCGTTGCGAAATCAGGAAGGCCTTTGACCAAGCCTTTGCCGGGGTTGAGGGTGTGCAGGTGGTCTCTTTGAATCCGCGGGGGAAGGCTGCCTTGCACCTTTACCTCATCTTGCTCGACCAAAACAAACCGCATTTGCAACGTCAGACCTTCATTGCAACGGCACGACAGCTCGGCGTCGAATTGTCCGTGAATTACACGCCGATCCATCTTTTCACCTACTATCGGGAAACTTTTGGCTACACAGAGGGAGACTTTCCCGTTGCCGAGGAATGCGGCGCAAGTGTGGTGAGCCTGCCGTTTTACCCGGCCATGACGGATGCCGACGTGGAACATGTGATTTCCGTTTTGACTTCCATTGCCAAGCAAAGCCAACAGGAAACCTGAGATTCAATTTCGGTTTCCAACTATTCCAAAACAGCAATGAATTCGATCGCATCGACTTCCAAACCGGGAAACCAGCCTGTTCCAATTGGCATTTTGCCGCCTTGCGAGTAGGCAAGCCGATAGCCATTTGCCAACACCGCATTTCTCAGGCTCCCCTCCTCGTCATCCAAACCAAAGACGATGTCAGGTGCTACGATTCCGCATTTCGCCTGAATATTGGGCAAATCCTCGAAAAAATAAACCAAATCCATGTTGAGACCGCCTACAAAGTTTCCCCGGTCGCGCGTGACTACACAGTCAGTGAAGTCTGCCGTGCAAAGTCCCACCAAATCGATGAATCGGAACTGCCCATAGTTCATCATGGCCAAATTATAAGCCATCATTCCGGCTTGTTGACTCAGCACTGTAACGGGTTTCCCCTTTTCCCTCCATAAGGATTCCACTTCTCTTCGTAAGGCCCAAAACGGATACACATCCCTCAAATGAATGCGGTTGTACCGCTCCGAAAAATGTATGCCAAACTGTTCCAGCTTTTCTGCCACCTCCTCCCTGACAGGATCACCCATCACCGGTGAATAGCCGGTGTTGTATCCCGTTGCCATGACCATCATGCCATAGATTGACAATGCGATCCAGGGCAAAATCAACGCGGAAACCCATTTTGAAAATAGAGTTTCCAACTCCACAAACGTCAAAAGCAACAAAAACGGGATGTAGGGAACAAGAAACCTGCCGTTTTCCATCCAATCGCCGCCTGAAACGATGACAAAGCCGAGCCCGGCGGAAACAATCGCAAGCAATAAAAATTCAACGGCAGTCGATTTCCTTCGAATGGCATTCCAAAATGCGACACCTGCACCGGCCCAGAGTATCCAAAGTTCGGGATGTACGCGTGTGGTATGCCAGACATAACGCAGTCCATTCAGCGATTTTGCCACGCCAAATCCACCGGATTTTGCGATCACTGTTTGCGGCAACCAAAATCCCGAATGCCAGATTCTCCAAACAATCACGGCGCCACCGATGACAGCGAATGCAATAGAAACCCAAATAACCATTCGGGTTTCCAACGTAAAAAGACGTCCTCCTCCAGGTTTTCCCCGCTGAACAAGAACACCATAAATCCAGGTTGCGGCCAATGCAGCAACTGCCACCATCAGGCCTTCAGGTCGCACGGTGACCACCAAAACAACCCCCAGCAACATCTCCCAGGGTCTGCGACCCGCCGAAAACGTTGCAAAGCCGTTGGCAAAAACAAGCCAGGCCACAGCGGCAAGCACACTGTCAAGCCCTCCCATCGCCCAATAGCAATATACGGATTGCAGGCCGGCAAGAATTCCAAGCAGCAGCAGGTTACGCACCCCCATTTTGCGGGCAAGGCGCAGCAAAAGGAATATCCCCAATACCCCGGAAAAAAGGATGAACCCAAAATTGAGATCCGGCAGGTATATGCCTGTGATCCGATTCAATGTGCCCAAGACGATCACCTGCAGGAGCGAGGAGCTCTGCTCCAGTGCATCCCCATTGTAATTCAGGATTTGCCCGGATGTTGCGAAGGTGTTTGCGGGCCAAAGGGTTTTGTACACATCGTCACGCCCGGTTGGGCCCAACAATACAAATCCTGCAATCAGCAACAACAATGAACCGGTCATTGCAGAAAGCCAGAGATTTGATTTCAGCGGAATACCCATTTCAAAGCAAGAACGGCATTTCCATTGAATTTGCGACCACGCCGTGGCATTAGCAAGGCGTCATTGCGAGCAATTGACGTTCGTTTTGTCCAACAAAGCCCGGAATTGGGAAAACGTGGAGCCCCGGCAGGTGTCCAACTTTCAGGAAAGCAGTTGCTTCAGCGCGTTTCCGATTTCAGGATACTTCCATTGGAAGCCATTTGCCTTGAGCACTTTGGGCTCGACGAAGGCACCTCCCCACAAAACCACGGACATCTCGCCAAAAACCAGCTCCAATACCCACTTTGGCAATCGAAAGAAACTCGGACGGCCCATCGCTTTTCCCAGCGCCTTCGCAAACTCCTGCTGCCGGATTGCATTGGGCGCCACCATGTTGACGGGGCCGTTGATTTGGTCATTGGCAGCAATGAAGCGAATTCCGGCAACCAAATCGTCCAAATGAATCCATGGGAAACCTTGTTTGCCGCTTCCGACCGGACCACCAATGAACAGCTTGTAGGGAGTCAGCATTTTGGCCAAGGGACCGTCTTCCTTGTCCAGCACCACGGAAATACGCATGATTACCGTTCGTGCGGATGTACCGGCAGTAGCGGCCTCCCACTGCTGACAGATCGAAGACATGAAGCTTGTCCCGGCGGGAGAAGACTCCGTCACAGGCGTTTCCAGAAAGTCACCGTAGTAGTTGAATCCCGAGGCAGAGATAAATACCTGCCCTGGTTTGGAGTTCTTTTTCAGGTAGTTTGCACAGGCCGTTGTAGCCTCCACACGGCTGGAAACCAACAGCTTTTTGTAGGCTTCATTCCAGCGTTTGCCGATGCTTGCCCCTGCCAGATTGACGACCACATCCACCACCGGCACCGAATCAGGGACAGCTTTCCCATCCCATTGATGGTGAACAAGTCCCTTTTTCGAGGATTTTCCGACTCCCCGTCCAAGGTTGTGGACTTCATGACCATCCGCCAAAAGGCTTGCAATCAATCGGCCGCCAACAAGCCCGGTACCACCGGTGATGAGATATTTCATTGATCTTCCAATTCAAATTCCAAATCCGGTCAAACCGCCTGCGCTGGATTGCCGAATACTTTTTTGCGTGCGTCAACCGATTTGAGCACCACGGATCCAGCGCCGACCAAACAGCCTTCGCCCAGATGCACCCCCGGATAAATCACGGCTCCCGTTCCAATGAACACAGCGTCGTCGACGGTTACGTTTGCGCCGATGCGCACGCCGGCACTGAGATTGCAATAGCTGCCGATACGGGCATCGGTTTCAACCGTCACCCCGGAATGGAAATGATTCATGTCGCCGATCACAGTATTCGCGTTCACGACCACACCCGCATTGAAAAGATTGCCAAACCCGACCGTGGCGTAAGGCGATTGCCAGCTCAACGGATGGATGGCATTGGCAGAGGGGCGCTTGGCTCTTTTGGACAGCTTCGAATAGACCCGCACGCGCTCGGCGATATCGCCCACAGCGACGACAAACTCCACCCTGCTGTCTTTGAGCACGGCCTTGGCAGCGTCCTCGTCATAGTGACCGACGACGTTGACATCGTTCAATTCCCGAATGTTGCGATCAGGATCGGTCTCCAGGAATCCGAGCACGACATGGCCCATCGCGGTATAAATATCGGCGGCAATCCGTGCTTCGGAGCCCGTGCCGACGATCAAAATCTGTCTTTCGTCTATACTATCCATATTGAGCGCAAATCTAAGGAACAATTACCGAGCGGGAGCAGGAAGAATGCAGCCCGCCCTTCCGTTTTCAAAAAGGATCAAACAGAAGCGCTTGTACATCCCATGGCACGTTTGCCGATTTCACATTCCAAGCATCGAAAGTCCATGCATTGAGTTTTATAGATGCCGATGAGCCCTTGCGACTCAAGGGCGCTTTGTGGTTTCAACCCTAGGTGAACAAACTGCCGCGTGATCTTGTTTTGCTCGGGCGGAATATTTCGGAGCATGGTCAGCAGGGTCCCTTTGCCATCAGACCCGACTTCTGCCTGTGTTTCTTCGCAGCAATCATGCGCTGATCCAAAGCTGGACGGTAATGTTGCAAGATGCTTGGAGTTGGCATTATCCCGCTCACCAAATTGGCCCGGATGCAAGTTTTCAGCCAATATCGCAATGGGGGCGAGGACATTGACCACCACACGTTGCCGCACATCCAAGCCCAGATCGTAGGACGCTTTTCCCGGCGGGGACCCGAAATTGTGTCTGCACCGCCAATATTCCGGGCTGGAAATGCCGTCTTTCAAAAATTGTCTCATGCCGCCGACCGCGATCAACGCTGAAATCGGTTGAAATTGTGCAGCTAGCCGGGCCAATTGGGAAATCCTGACGGTTGGAAAACCGGAGGGGTGCATCCGATGGAATTTGAAGGGAATCGGCCGGACTTCCAGCCTGTGTTTCAAGCGCAGAAAATCCCAACCGGATTTCAAATGGGCTTGGTACTCATCCAACGGAGGGTCTTGCAACATCCCGACAATGCCAAAAAGCAGGGCCTCGACATCGGAAGGACTGTGCACCAGCCGCTGCACGAGCGACCAGGGAGCCGCCACGGCCAATTGTCTGAATTGCATCGCATTGACGGGGCCGCCCATAGCTGCCGCCACCTCCGCCCATATCACATTGGACCAATCGTAATGGGAAGCTTTGAGTTGTGCATGCATCGCTTCAGCCTTGGATGCAAGCCGGGAGAAGCCGGCAGATTCCAGCCACAGGTGGGGAAAGGGAGGCAAATTGGAACTTGCAAGCCCGCTGCAAGGCAACGTGGAGGCCATTGTAGGGGCAGGAGCCGTCACGACGCGGTCTCCAAGACAAAGCTCCGGAATCTCCGTGCCGTCTGCGCGCTTGGCCGGTGCACCCCCTTGAAAGAGGAAAACATGCAGCATGACCGGATTGTAATGCGGATCGACATGGTGCCCGTGGCGCCACCAATCGTCGGCATCGAGATGCAGCTCAATATGCCCGTAGTGACGGGAATCCCCGATTTGCACCTCCGCATCAAGAAAATCGGGACCTTGATTGTGGTTGAGTTTTCCAGGATTGAGTATCCGCAAAGTCTGCCCGGAGACGGTCTTCAATGACTGCCGGTCAAATTGCAGCCCCGCCCATGCGCGGTGCAGGCTCACTTCCCTTTCATACGTTTTGAAATTTTGTGTATTGCCGACAATACCTGCCCTGCCGCTTTTTGTTGCCTCCATGCCATCGCCTCCATTCCTTCATCAACGACAACAAAACTACACAAAATCCCAATACAAAAAGCATTATGCAAACATTTTGCGAAATTCAGCTACGATTTTTTCCATCGCCTCCGGCAAAGACCTTCCATAAACCAAAATTCCCTCCTCGTGTCCCTTCATCGCAAAAATCTGGACAGGCTCATAGCCGGTTTCTTCCAACAGGCGCTTCATTTCCAAGGCCATTTCCGGGGTCCCATAGGCCACTTCAGCCGATGTGCAGGGCGCGGATTCCAACAGCTTTTCCCAAAACGCCAAATGATGAACGTGCAAAATGGCTTGAATTCCAGGCGCGCAGTCGTACAGCATGGCATGGGTCAGACTTTCGGAGGATGCCGCCACAGGTCCTTCGCAAACCAGAGAATTCCGGTGGATGTCCCAAGCGTCCACCGTGCAAAAATGGATGGCCTCCGCAATTTCAATTCCGCCGGTCGAGGTCCCTGAAATGAAAAAACGACGCCCGTCAGGATGACGCATGCTTACGTTCCCGAATCCGATCCCGCTGGGTTCATACTTGCCGATCAAACCCATGGCATAGAGTGCATTCCGGACAGAGATCAGTTCCTCAATGCCCTCCGGCGGGGCTGAGTGTTGCCATTGGCAGTCATACTTGACATAGCCTTCGTCGATCATCGCAACTGAAAACGCAAACTGCAATGACCATTGTCACCGGTAAGCCGGGCGAAATAAATGCCGGATGCAGCACCGGTCAGGTCCAGATTCGCGATACTGACACCACCTCGGTGAAGGTGGGGACTTTCCAACAAACACCTTCCCTGGCTGTCAAAAATCGAAAGTCGATAGACCCCGGGTTGCAAGTCCACTGCCCTGAGCCGGAACAAACCCGCATTCGGATTGGGGAATATTTCAATTTGTGGTTGGTTTTGCGGCTCATCGATGCCGACGCAAAGCGTTACGGTCACTTCATCCCGGTTGGAGCATCCGTTGCTGTCGGTTCCCTCGACCCAGATCAAACCCGGAAGGTAAAGCATGATGGTTGCAGAAGTATCGCCGGTGCTCCAGATTTGTTGACTGAGGCCGGGATCCACCGACAAGATCACGGGAAGCCCATTGCAAAGGACTGTGTCACCACTGATGGCAACGGGCACAGCCGTGGAAGGATCAAGCACGATATCCTGCCCGTTGTCGGCGCTGAAAATGGACGGCATCGTCGCCCTGACGCGCACCCTGTATTGTGTCCCTTGTGCGATTCCTGTCGGAATCGTGCCCGTAATCGTCCCGCCATAGCTTCCTGCAAGGCTTCCAATCACTGTCGGCGAAACAAAACTGCCCATCCCGTCAGACAATTCGAGCAGAAATACATTGGCACTGTCAAAATTGCCAAAGGCATCAAAAGTCACGTCAAACTGATCGGAACTGCAATACGGCGAGCCCGATACCTCCACAAGCGCGACTTCCTGCGCGCGCGTGGCATACTTCGCCACAAAAATATCCGTCGTATGCAAAGTGGAATTGTGCGTCGTTCCGCCCAAGGTCATGGTATCCGAGAAAATGCCGGTAAGTAATACGTTTTGGGCAGGATCCACTGCAAGCCCAAAAACATCGCGCGAGCCCAGGTCACCGGAAAATTCGATGAAATCGAGGATTCCGTTGGAATCGGTCTTGGCAAAATACATGTCGTCCCACATTTGACTTGTCGCTGTATCACCCTGCCAGGAAAAACCACCAAAAAAGTAGCCACCGAGATAAAGATTCTCTTCCGAATCGATTTCAATATCCTGCACAAATGACATGTCAAAACCACCCGCACGTCTTGCCCAGAGGAAATTCCCCGCGGCATCCATCTTACCATAGAAAATGTCAAGTGTATCGTTGCAGATGAGTGTGGTGCTTCCCACGGTAAGCGTACCCGCAAAATTTCCTGCAAAATAACAATCACCGTCGGCACTGACCTTCATCCGGATCACCTCACAATGACTGGGGCCAGAAATTTGCCGCGCAAACAGCACATTTCCATTGGGATCCAATTTGGCGACAAAGCCATCGCTGTTGCCGGTGGCTGTCAAAGGGATTCCGCCAAAAGAAGCTGCTCCCTTGAACCGGCCTCCTACCCAGACGTTTCCATCAGGACCGACATCCGCTGCATTCGCCTGATCGTCAAGCACTCCTCCCAACACGCGGCCCCATTGATAATTGCCAATACTGTCAAATTTAGCCACAAACGCATCTTCACCGCCGACTCCTTGCAAGGTGTCAGTCCCATACCAGCCGTCATTTTTAATGACACCGACAGAATAGGAACTGCCTTGTTCGTTTGGGGCAATGTCCAAGGCCTCGGAAAAATCCGAAGATCCTCCCCCGTTCATTGCCCAACCCCAATGCAATGAATTTCCGGGCCGGATGCGCATCGTCAGGGCATCCCAAGCATGCATGGCAACACGGTGGTTGGGAAACACCACCAATCCATAACCCGCTGCATATACATGACCGTCTGCTCCATACCTTACCGAAAAGGTGCGATCCGTCCCCGTGAATCCCTCTGTATGAACCCATTGAAAATTTCCATAGGGATCCATCTTCGCAGTGTACATGTCCCTGCCACCCACGCTCGTATAGGGTACACCGCCAAAACTGGCATTGTTCCCATAATCCCCGGCGATGTAAATTTCTCCCGTCGGTGAGCAATCCACGTCGATCCCGGCTTCGAAATTGGATGGGCCCTGAATCGTCTTACTCCAGACATAACCCGTCTGCGCATGCAAATTCATCCCACAAACCGGCAAAACGAGACCCAACAAAATGACCTTTTGGCGCAAGAAAAACGCAAAAAACTTGGAAGATGATTTCATAAGGAATGCTTCAATTTCTAGGCAAAAGGTCCTTGGCGGATGTCGAACGTCATTTCAATTTCACAATCTTCTTTTCGCCGACAATGCGATCGCCATCGGTGATCCTCAAGAAATACGTTCCGGCTGCCAATGGGGATGTGGACAGACTGAATCTATTGGTTCCTGACCTGACGAGATCCCTGATCAACGTCTTGACCCTTTTTCCCTCGACATCCCAAATGCTGATATCCAAAAAGGCATCGGCTTCCAATGTGAGCTCGACCGACATCATATCCACTGTCGGATTGGGGTATGCTTTTGTTTCGAAGGCAACATTTGCAGGCACCGGCTCGGAGCCCACGATGAGCGGATGGTGAAATTCTGCGACGCAGGTCCCCGGATCGCGGTTGGATTTACCGAAGGTTCCTGCCATCCAGACGACACCGTTTTCATTGTAGCGCCGCTGCGCGCCGGCATAGTCGCCCCAACGGTCCGTGCCGTTGATGGCATTGATATAGCTGACACCTGACTGTGCAACCACAAGCGGGGAATAACCGCCATTTCCGTCATAATAAATGCCCCCGCAACCCGGCCGCGTGGTTGCGGTCGGACCGGCATAGTTGATGGCAATCAAGGCGTCGTTGTCGGCGGGATTCATCCCCATCCACGCGATCGCAGGGTAACCATAGTCCCCGTCGGGATTCGCGACGATGGTACCTGTCACGGTTCGCGCACCGGTGACATCGGTCACGGTTCCGTGGTACAGTGCACATCTTCCGGAAGCGGTGTCGAGTGTATTTCCGACAAATTGAATGTTGCCGTTTTCAATGAATGCGTCAAGCCAACGCGCATCATTGGTTGCGAGTTGATGGTTAAGTTGCTGCACAGCATTGGGGGGAAGGCTGTATTGCCGGTTGCTAATGCCATGGTCCACAAGAAATTGCGCGCCCGGGGCATTCATCGTATCGGTGATCTCCATGATGAAGACCGTATCATTTCCCAAAGAGAGGTTGCGGTTGCTCATAAAATACATGTTGGGCCCTCCCGGACCCGCACCGGCCTGTACCGGGCAAAGATTCCGAACCGGCCTTCCGCCAAACTGGATGTTGAACCAAAGTCTGGATTCGAGGGAATCACCTGCGTAGGCGTTGTCCAAGTCGATTTGCCAGCATATACTTTGGTTGAATCCGGTTTGCCAGGGCTGATTGTTATAGAGCAAATTTACGGTCAAAAACAGCTCATGCTCCGTCAAAGCCATGATCGGATAGTCTGTCCATAGCGAATCCTGATTGGGGTCCCCGGGCAATGCATAGAGGTTCCAAGTGCCCGTGGGATCATTGGTCTGCGAAAAACCGACGATCACGTAGCTGGTCGAATCCGTGAAACCATTCAGGCAGGTGATCACAAAACGGTCATGAATCGGGTCATACAATGCCCGCGGATCAAACTTGCTGCCGGTGAGGTTCAATCCTGCACTCCAGGCATTCAAGGACAGGTTTCCCAACAGCAATGCACCAAATTCATCGTGCATATAAATGTTGGAATTGATCACCGACACGATTTTACCGCCGTTGGAAATGGCCATATCGTTGTCGTTGGGTACGCCGTTGATGACTTGGTTGGAAATCATTTTGTCTCCAAGCCAAGGCGAAGCAGCGGTACTGTCCACCTTCTGATTGGCATCAGGTTGGCGGTATTTGGCCGCCATTTCGGCCTTTTGATTTTCCAGCCAGGCTTTTTCCGTATTTCCACCGGGAAAAGGAGCTTCGACGCGCACGACCGAGGGATGAAAATCCTCCTTGACCTCGCTCACGTTGACCGTAGCACTGCGCGGCGTCTTGATCATTTTCGAATCGGCCCCCTTCTGCGCCAACAACCCCGGAATCCATGCCGCAGAAATACAAATCAGAAGTACTATTCTTTTCATTCCCCAAATTTTGTGACTGACCATTAAATTAAGAACATTTGCCAAAACCCATTCGACCTACTTTTACTCGACGGCTTTCAGGTATTCAATTTCACGCAAATAATTGATGACACCACCTTCCAGACATTGCTCGATCGGTCCGCAACGGTATCGGTAGTGAACACCTTTTGCCTCCACCTCCTTGCCGACCAGGGCTTCGTATTCGGGCTTCCAATTGTAGCCTGACGCGCCACCTGTGAGGAAATCGCCACCCAAAAGATAGTCTCCGAGGCTACCCAGCCTGCCTTTGGTATGGAACAATTTCCCGCGTGCGACCACGGGGCCGAGACAAGTCTCCTTTCCACCGATTTCATTTGGCTTAGGTGTCGAATCATTTTTCATAGGCACGGATAAAGAATCAGGAGCAATGGAAAATGCCGTTGGCCTGCCAGCTGACCTGGCACTGCAACCTGCAAGGATCGGAAGCAAAACCAAGCAAACAATTCCTCTGACGTTCATAGATCCAATTTCGACAAAATCCCTGAAGAATCCGTGCTTGATTAGAAGCCGCGTGCCACGTCGTCCCTGCGTTTGTCGGCTGCGCCTTCAAGTTTGCCTTCGGGATTGCGCAAAATCGCATCGACACGCCCGATCGGCTCACGTGCGCAGACGCGGTGCCCCATCGCGCGCAAAACTTCCCAGGTTGCCGTCGAAAACGCACTGTCTTCCACCATGATTTCGTCGGGCAACCATTGATGGTGGAAGCGCTTGAAATCCACCGCTTCTTGAAGCGTCATCCCGTGTACGACGACATCGAGAATCACCTGAAAAATGCTGGTCGGGATGGTCGCACCGCCGGGTGTACCCAAGACCAAAAAGATCTTTCCATCCTTTTCCACGATGGTCGGCGTCATCGAGCTCAGCATCCGTTTGCCGGGAGCGATGGCATTGGCCTCGTTGCCGACCAATCCAAAGATGTTGGGAACGCCCGGCTTGGACGAAAAGTCATCCATTTCATTGTTGAGCAAGAAGCCGGCTCCCGCCACCCAAACCTTGCTGCCATAAGGGCTGTTGAGCGTTGTCGTCACGGAAACGGCATTCCCCTCGGGATCAATGATGGAAAAATGGGTTGTTTCGGTCGGTTCAAGTCGTGGATTTCCATGCCGGATGCTGTCGCTTGGCGTTGCACGCTGCGGATCAAAGTCGGCCATGCGCGCTTTCAAGTATGCGGGATCCAACAGGCCTGCCATCGGCACCTTGATAAAATCCGGGTCGCCCATGTACTCTGCACGATCGGCAAACGCCCTGCGTTCGGCCTCCACCATGACATGTATCGTTGGAGCCGCATCGGGGCCCCATTTTTTCAAAGGATGGTCGGCGACCATCGCGAGCATTTGCAACAAAACAATGCCACCGCTGCTGGGCGGGGGCATCGTGACAATCCCGTATCCTTGAAAGTTGCCGCGGAGCGGCGCCCGCCACTTTGCCTCGTAACCATCCAGATCTGCCTGCGTGAGAATCCCTCCACGTTTCATTTCAGCGAGCAGCAGGTCTGCGGTCTCCCCTGCATAGAACCCGGCCCGCCCATGGTCGCGAATGCGCTCCAGCGTGCGTGCAAGGTCCTCCTGTCGAAGGGTATCCCCTTCCCGCCATTCGGAATCCTTGACCAGATAAGCTGTGCCGCCTTTATTGAGTGCTTGAAAATCAGGCTGTTGTTCATTGAGCCATTTGGCTTCATGTGCAGTCGCAGCAAATCCATTCCTGGCCAAATCGATGCTTGGCTGCAGCAATTCGGCCCACGAAAGCCGGCCATATCGCGCATGCAGCGCCACCATGCCGGCAACAGAACCGGGCACGCCCGTGCTCAATCTGCCTTTTTCGCTCAGTTTGGGAATGACCGCGCCTTGTTGGTCAAGGTACATGTCCCGATGGGCAGCCAAGGGTGCCTTTTCCCTGAAATCCAGCGCATTGACTTCGCCATCGGCTTGCCGCAAAACGAGCAAACCACCTCCGCCAATATTGCCTGCGTAGGGAAAACAGACGGCCAAGGCAAACTGAACTGCGACGGCCGCATCGGCAGCATTGCCCCCTTTGCGAAGAATCGCAACGCCAATGTCACTCGCTGCAGGATGGGCCGAAACCACCATCGCCGAATCTGCCAGAAGCCCATGATAATTTCCAAAGCGCGGCTTCACATCGTTGTTTTTGTCCATTGCTATATTCGAAGGAGGACGGTTACATCCAAACCAGCCCAAGGCAGCAACGACAAACATGATTCCTGGGAGGATTTTTTGCTTCATGGTTACTGCGGGCCACTTGCAGTGACAAAATACAGGATGCCGTAGGTGACGATCATTGCAGCTGCCGGGACGTAGGCAAGCAAAACCGTAAGAAGCCAAGTGGCAATCGAGCGCCCTGCGGAAAATCCAAAAAGGACCCCGATGGAACGGATGCGAATGACGATTCCCCAGAGCAACAATGGACTTGCAGCGATCAGAGGCAACCAACCCAGCATGTCGCGGAAAATCCAAATCTCCTTGGGATACAACGCAGATTGGTGACCATTCAACAGGAAACAAACCAGTACAAAAACAGCCCAGGCCAATCCAAAGGACAAGTCGCTCCATGCCACAGCGCACTTTGCAAAAATGGAGGGGACTGACTGACCGAGCCATTTTCCAACGACCCGCAAAATCGCAGAATACAGGTATCCGGCAACAATACCGCCTACGGGACCGACCAACAATACCTGAATCATCACTCCGATGGGATTGGGAGTCACAACCAACCAATCCGGGACCCGCAAGGCTAGCATGAACATGAGTCCCGTAAAAATGAACAGGCGATGGATGTATTCCTCCGGAATGTATTTCCAGGCAGAAACCAATGCTTTGCGGGTTTGCAACCAGATTGAAAACCAGGGATTCACCCGTTCAACAACCGCTTCACGGGCCTCATTTGCCGGTGTTTGAGGAATTTCAGTATTCACATTAATTGTATTCCAGTGAAAAAAGCAACCAAACAGATGACCGTTGCCAAACTTAACATCAAAGATGCCAATCCAGCCAAGAGGGTGCGTGCCCAGTCCAATTCAAAACCTGCACGCAACAAACGCAGCCAGAAATATCCAAATACAAGAAAGAAGATGCATTTGAGGATCAAAAAAAGTCCATCCCATTCCGTCGTCTCGCCTGCACGGCCAAATCCGGTTTGGTCAAGGAAATTCGCAGCCATCCAGACGATGACAGCCATGGGAAAGAAAACCATGGCCAGTTTGGCTAAGCCGCCAAGCACTTGGGTATAACGCATTCTGCCATTTGAAACGGAATCTTTCAAAAAGGCACCTGCAGAATTCAGCCAAGACCAAAGTTGTAAACCATGCCTGAAAAACGGCCGCGAGAACATTCTTCGAATCTTTTCAGGCCCAAGGACCTTGATCCAAACGAGGTTTTTCAAGGGAAAAGGCGGAATCAAGACATGGAACTGAAACCTGGCGGTATGGCGACGATCCAACAGGTTTCCAAACCATAGGCCAAAAAGGCCCATGAGGATCAGCCAAAAAACACCGATCAACGGCCCGAGTATCAATCCTCCGCTTAAAATTCCACCCGTTTCATAGCGGCTTCCGAGGTCAAAAACATCCGCCCAAAACAGCAAGCCCATCGAGCCTGCCAGGATCATGGGAAGAATGGACACGTCATCATTGCCTTGAACAACAAGTGCCTGAAACGTTGCCGAAGGGCGCAGCAGCATTCCCCAAAATGTAACCCCAGAACCAGATCGTTTCGTGCCCATTGGATGTACGGGCGAAGTTAGGGAAAATTCAACAAGCCCATTCCCAAGTATGGCCCGCTTTTTGTAATTTCAAACCCATGAAGACTACAGTACATCAGCCGGCAACGACGGCCTTTGGATTGAACAGCATTCCGAAAATGTTCCTTTTTCTCGCATTTGCCTTCGTTTTTTCCGCGACCGCATTTGCCCAGAATACCGGGGAAGCTTGGGAAGAGGAAGGTGACGAAGATGAGGAAACCCCCACCGAGGAAAAAGCGTTGATCGACGCCCGCCCTGAGAAAAAATCAGAAGTCACCGTGACCCTTAACGGTGAGGTTTTTAAATGGGCAGAGGAAGTACGCATTAAAAAGGAGGACACCCTCCTCATTTCCGTGCGTGACCTTGCACCTGCCTCCCGTGTCGAGATTGTCGCGGAAAAAGGCGGCATCGACCTTTCCAGAAAGGTTTTTTACTCCAACAACCGCGGCGAACTGGACCTTGAGATCAGGATCGGCAACAAAAAGATCAAAGGCAAGGCAAAGCTGATCTACACGCCCTCAGGCGCATCGAAAAAGGAACGGGAAGTGATGATTTTCGTCGAATAGGCTTTTTGAATCCTATTCGAAGGTCATTTCGGTCTTGAGGGCCCGCTCAGCCGCCTTTCTTTCCATCGCCAGCTTCAGAAGTCGGTCGATCAAGTCGGGATAGGCAATGCCGCTGAGTTTCCACAAACTCGGGTACATGCTGATATTGGTGAATCCCGGAAGCGTGTTGATTTCGTTGAGCAACAATTCGCCGCTTTCCGTGAGAAAGAAATCCACCCTTGAAAGTCCTTCGCATTCCAGCACTTGATAGGCCTTCACTGCCATTTCTTGCACACGTTTGACAGTCGCTTCGTCCATTCCCGGAGCTGGAAGCAGTAATTTTGCTCCGTCAGCGTCAATGTACTTGGCTTCGTAGTCATAGAATCCATCCGGCGGCACGACTTCCCCGATCACAGATCCCTTTGGATGGGCGTTTCCAAGTACCGCACATTCAATTTCTCGGCCTTTGATGCCTTCTTCGATCAAGATTTTGGTATCAAAATCGAATGCGAGGTCCACAGCTTTGGCGAGATCCTCCGGTTTACTCACCTTGCTCACCCCCACCGACGATCCAAGTCTTGCCGGCTTGACAAACCAAGGCAGGTTGAGGTGCGCAAGTGCTTCAGGAACAGCTGCAGCACGGTCTTCCTTGCGAAATACAACAAACCCCGCATTGGGAATTCCCGCCTCATTAAACAGGCGCTTGGCAAGGTCTTTGTCCATCGCCACCGCCGAGCCGGCAACGCCTGGCCCGACATAAGGCAAATCCAATTGCTGCAGAAGCCCTTGCATGGAGCCATCTTCGCCATAAGGGCCATGCAAGATTCCAAAGACGACATCAGGCTCGGGCAAGGCCTCCCCGCGCAACAAGTCCAACAAATGCGGACCAATATTGCCGGGCACGATTCCGATCGGGCGATTGAGCGATGTCAGCCGAACGGTTTTGGGATTGGCATCTTGCGCCAGAAATTCGGCTTCGTCCTGCAACTGCCACATGCCATCCTTGTCCACACCGATGAGCATCGGCTCATATTGGCTGCGATCAAGGGCTTTGATGATGTTCATGGCTGAAATCAAGGAGATTTCATGCTCGGCCGATTTGCCGCCAAACATGATGGCGACCCGCTTCGTGGTATTCATGCGTCAAAGTTACAGCAACCTTTGGGTGGGTGTAACGGAGCTTTTGGACAGCTTTCCCTCTGAAACGTGCAAGAAACTGAACGGCCGCAAGGCAATTCAGTAGGTGTAGCTCACGCGGGTGAGCGACGCGCCCGCTGCGTGGATGTCGGCGATCACCTGTCCATTGCCCGGAAACCGGATTTGCTCCAGCGAAAAGCCGATCTTCTCGGCCTTGATGGCTTCACAGGCATCACCATGGGCATTGTGGCCGAGATAAAGATGCGCGACCGGCGGTTTTGTCCGGTCCCATTCGCCATCCCAATACATGTCAAAATCATGCTCCTGACAGCCTCCAGAATATTCAGCTGTCAACCGCAGGCAATCACCTTGCACCATGGCCTTCACCGAAAGCAAGGGATCCTGGAAGGAAGGGCGGCCGCGGCTCAGCTCAGATCCACAAAAGACGACAGGATTTGGATTGACAGGAGGCTTTGGCGGCGTGGTGGCGCCGTCCTTACGAGGTTTGCAAGCACTGAATGAAATGAATAAAGTCGTCAGTAAAATCAAAAAATGGCTCCGATTCATAAGGATTCGATGGAATTAAGGCAATTTACAGTGTTTACAGCCCGTTGCCACCATTGCATCAATTCCACTCAACGAAAAGGTCTAAAAATCAGAATCGCGCCGACAATTTTTTGCCTGACGCGACCCCTGATCGGGCTTTTAAACAAAAGTTTCTTTTATCAGCCGGGGAGCTTTGTGCAGCTTGCCCAACTTCAAGACGCTCCAATTGTCGTCCTTGATTCTTTTCAGCAGGGAAAGTGAATGGTGGAAAATCAGTGAAATTCTCTTCAACGTGCTGACCTTCGAACGCGTTCCCTGATACCAATGTTGCTGTTTTTCCGGCGAACTCAAGGAAGCTTAACAACTTTAACAAGATTCCACAGACTACCCACAGCAACGCGATTTATCCCCAGTTTTTTCCACAGGAAACGCAACTTTTGACCTTCAAGCGGGTTGGAGGATACATGCGAATGTTGTTGAAAACGCCTGTGCGCGGAAATTATAAAAAGGTCTTTGCCGGGTTTGACCAATCCTTGCTGCTGAAACTCACGCCCCCGGGCATGAAAATGAAGTTGACACATTCTGATCCTTCAGATCTTCCGGGAGGGAAAATCAAGATTCAGGTCACTATTTTCGGATTGATCAAGCAGGAATGGGAAAATGTATTCTCTGACTATGAGCTGGGTGCGCAAGAATGCCATTTTGTCGATACCGGCCGAATCATGCCCTTTCCGATCCGATTCTGGCGCCACAACCACCGCGTCCAAAAGGACGGCGAAAATGCCCTGATTCTGGACGATATCGAGTACAAATGCAGTTTTTTTCTGCTGGATTGGCTGCTGTACCCGATTTTATGGCTGCAATTCAAGTACCGGAAGCCGATCTATCAGCGCCATTTCGGAAAGGTTTGAAATAGAAAATGCGGTACCGAGGCACCGCATTTTCCATCTCACGCACTTCGGGAGATTATTTCTTGATGAAGTTGTAGACAAGCAAGCCACCCAACACCACGATCAGGAGGATAAAGCCGATGAATACAAACATGTTACGGCCGTCGCTCAAACCTTCCTTCACTTCATACTGCAAAGCGGTAGCGTCCTCCTTTTGCGAAGGATCCTTGGGAACGAAGCCAAGGATGTCGGAAATGATCTTCTTGTATTCCTCACCCATCACGGAGTCGCCGTTGGCGATGGCATGGTTGCGCATCCCGTCGACCAATTCCAAGCAGAAGTCAAGGGAAACCTGACCAGGCTCAAAAGGAGTGCCGTGACCAATGTTCCGGTGCCAGCGCAAAATGGAATCGGGGGCGGTTCCTCTTGGAGCGACTGCCAAGGCAGGCGGCCATCCTGCAGTCATGTGCATGGACATCATGGAAGAGGAATGGTCACCGACAGGGCCCTGCAAGCGGTATCCCCAGCCGATTTTCTGAACCAACGAGGAAGGGTTGCTTTCATTCCAGATGTTGGTATTGATCCACGATTCGGCGATGGGGGCACCACCGATGACCTTTTGAGGGGTCAAGCCCGGGTCATTGCCCCATTGCAATCCGACAGGAACAAATTTGTCGGCCAAAGTGGTGCCGCGTTTGTGACCTTCAAAAATGTAGGATCCAAAAACCCAGCCATTCACAGCCTCTTTGGCGGCCGACCTTACTCCAAAATCCACTTCGATCAATCGGAGTCTGCGCGGGCGCTTGGGATCAATCGGCTGATCTGCCCCGGTTTCCACGAAAGCTTCCCATTCGACTGCATTGAGCAAGCTTGGAACTTCCGAGGTATCGGCAGTGGTGAAAATCAGTTTGAACCAGACGGATCCGATCGGGAAATTTGCCTTGGTAGGATCCGGCTTATTGGGGTTACACCAGACTTGACCGATGGTATAAGCCGCCTCGGCATTGTAATAGGTGATGGAATAGTTGCGGTGCTTGTTGGTCTGCTTGGAAAACAAGTCGTTTGGAAACGAGGTGCGGTCCATGCGCAGGCCATGTGAAAATTCACGGCCCATATAGCCGTAATCGAGCCAAGGAGCATGGTACCAAGTGCGCACTTTGTTGTTTTGTGCGACCCATTTTGCAGAATCCATGCCTTCAAAGCAATAATCCAACACTTGGCGCATGTATCCACCAGCACCGGCACGGAAGTCACTTTTTTCCCACGGATATCCTGCAGCAGGCTTTGCCGGCAGGGCCTTGGGGTAATCCTGACTGAGCGCAAATGTGTCCAGACCAGTGCCACGCACCCCGGCAGAATCGGAGATATTGTAGCTCCTGAAGGCAAACGGGCCACAATCTTGGGCCTGCACTGCCAAGCCTGTCAACAGGAAGGCCAGCATCAAAAGGGATTTTCTCATGTCTCGCATCAATTTTTTCCGCTTTGCAGGGATTTTTGCCCTGTTTTCAATGGTTTCTTAACCCTTTCATTGGAGAAGGGTCAAAATTACAAATCCAAGGATTGGAAGCAAATTTATACCAGCAAGTTTTGAACAACCATGCAAAATTCATCTCCGATTACACAGTCCTGGAAGTGAAAAGTGAAAAACTATAAGTGAAAAGTGGAAAATAGGCGTTCATACCCTGATGTATTCCCTTTTCATTGCCCATTTTTCACTTTTCACTTAAAACTCAATTCGATACTGCACGACGGGGAAAAATCCGATTTGATAATTGGTACGCAGTGACCGCGACGGAATGTCATAAACGACATTGAGCGGATTTTGAGTGTTGAAGACATTGGAGACATCAAAGGCAAATTCCTGACTCACTTTTTTGCTGTTGAGCCTGACTTTCAACCGGATATCTGTCCGGAAATAATCCTTGAGCCTCTCCGTAAAGGCCTTGTCGGTTTCGTAAACGGCAAAAATGGACGTTTGCGAAGCCACTTCGTCGATCGGTGTATACCATTTTCCACCGGCGGTGGTCACACGGCCATCGATGCCGATCAAAACACGCTTGCGTTTCCCAAGCCGGTATTCGTATCCCCCTAGCAGGCTCAGCGTATGCTGATTGTTGAAAGAAGTGTTGCGCAGGACACCGTCGCTGCCTGCATATTGAGACTGAAACAGCGTCGCAGTTACGAGGAAGTAATATCCTTTGCTGAAGAATTTCTCAAAAGTGAGTTCAAGTCCATAGTTACGGCCCGTTCCTTTGTTGGCCAAACTGTCTGCGACCGAAACGACGTAATCCGAACCTTCGTTGAGCAAGGAATAGGAACTGAGCTTGTTGCCATCCACCGGGACTTTGTAGAGATGCTGATAATAAGCCTCGGCCTTCAACCGGAAATCACGGCTGATGCTCCAATCATACCCCAACACAAAATGGCGGTTGCGGGTGAATCCCAAGTCCTGATTGGTGGTAGTATAGCTTCCGTCCGGATGTTTGGTTTGTATGTAGTAAGCGTACATCGGCTGCAATTGGCTATGATCCCCGTAGGCCAATCCGATTGATTGGCGCGGGCTAAAGGACCATCGCAGGGCAAGCCTTGGCTCCAAAGCCTGCGACTTGTTGAATGTAAACAATTGATAGTGAATTCCTCCCGTCGCGGAAAGCTGTTCATTCAACCGCCATTTCCATTGCGCATAAGGCTGCAAAAGGTAGGAATAGCCTTCCACGCCCGTGAGCGTGCGCCAACCCAGACTCGTATCCGGCTGCAGGCTGTCGTAGAGCGAAAACATCATGCGATCTACGAATACACCTGTTTTCAGCGTGTGGCGGGTGCTGATCTTTGAATTGACGAGAAAATTGTAGCTGAACCTGCCTTGCCACGAGTCGTTGCGGTAAAAGGGTGTCGGTTCCTTGGTGAGGCGATCCACACGATCCACGACCGTACTTTGCGTGGAACCTTGGGTTGACAGTGTCTGCCTCAAGAAGGTATTCTTGCTCAAAAAAATCTGATGCTGCAGCCCGACGACACCGGTATTGGTCCCATAGTCAATGTCATTCCCCGCTGGACCAAAAAAATCCGCAGTGTCGCGCTCGCTGTCCAAAACCAAGGCATGACTCAATCCGCCAATGCCAAAAACGGAAAAAGTGCCGGCTTTTGAGGTTGGAAGGTGGATGTTAAATGAAATGTCTTGGTACTTGGGTTGTGCGCTCGTGCCAAATTTGATCCCCAATTCCTTCATCAGCTCCAACGTCGAATAGCGGTAATTGATCAGAAAGGAAGCGCCTGTTTTCTTCGAAATCGGACCTTCGGCCATGAACTCCAAGCCGTTGAAGCCAAATTGGCCTAGAAATTCGTATTGCTCATCGTTGCCTTTGCGCATTTTCAGGTCAAAGACCCCTGAAAGCGCGTTGCCATATTCCGCTGGAAAGGCACCTGTCATGAAGTCGCTGTTGTCGAGGACGTTGTTGTTCAAGATGCTCACCGGTCCGCCGGTTGTGCCAAACGTCGCAAAATGGTTGGGATTGGGAATGTCAATGCCGTTGAAACGCCAAAGCACCCCGCTCGGCGAGTTGCCCCGGATGATGATGTCGTTGCGGGAGTCATTGTTGGGCATCACCCCGGCGAAGTTGGAGGCCATACGCGCGGGATCGTTCCAGGAGCCGGCGTAGCGACGCGTCTCGTCGATCGTAAATTGCCTGGCACTCAGCAATGCCATTTCATTACGTGCTTCGTCCTTTTTTCCGGCTGTGATTTCGACGGTTTCCGTGGTGATCACCGCCTCGGTCATGCTGATGTTGAGCACCAGCTCATGCCCCATGTTCACGACGATGTTGGGGATCGTGGCCGGCTCGTAGCCTACGTAGGCGGTACGCAAGGTGTACCTGCCCGCGACCACGCCAGTGATCTTGAACTTTCCCTCTACATCCGAAAATGCACCGGTAATCAAGGAATCCCCCCTGAAAAGGGTAACGGTGGTTCCCTCCAATGGCGCCTGCGAATCATGGTCCTTGACCGTACCGCGAATGGTTTGCGTAAATTCCTGTGCCTGGGCTGTGCATCCAAGCACCATCAAAAAAAGAAACAAGATCGTTGTGCGCATCGAATCCAGCATTTTAGCCCCACAAAACTAGTACCCCAAACGATGAAAAATGCGAAAGACGAGCATTTAAACCTTCAGTACACCAAAAATTGTGCGGAACCCAATTCTCCACCGATAGCGGAATGCATGTTGAAAAAATATTCTTGATGATTGGTGCTGTTTTCGGCGGGAAAAGCCATAACTTTTGTACGCAAAGTATTTTACTTTTTCCCAAATCTTTCACAGAATCGGGTCAGGGCAGCAGCAAGACAATCCCAAGTCTTGTTTCCTGGCCCGGTTCGCTTTTTTTACCCCTCTGCCTCCAAACATGTCCTGAGCCGCCAAAAATCGTCCCGGTACGTTTACTTGCCACGAAAATCGTTTTCTGAGCGACCCAAACAGGGATAAACGGATGCCAAAGAAAAAAAGCGAGACCATCGGAATCGCTTCTTCTCAAGACTGAAATTGAACAATATTCTTGGGAGATTGGGGGAGGATTTTACCTCGCAATCATGATTTTTTGTTCCAAACGGGTGGATCCGGAGGATAGACTCATCAAATAAGTTCCGGCGGCCCAAGAAGAACTTGGCAGTTCGAAATCTGCGACACCTGCCATCAGGGTCAATTTCTGACTGTAGATGTTGCGCCCCATGAGGTCGACGACTTCCAAATCGGCAACGGATGATTCCAGCGCCTCGATGCGAAGCGTGACAGATTCGCCAGCTTCGGAAGGATTGGGATAGGCCGTAAGGCTGAAGATGCCTTTGCCAAAGTCGACCTCTGCAACCTCGCCGTAAGAGAAGTTGCCGTCAAAGTCATTTTGGCGAAGGCGATAGAAGCTGCGACCAGGGAGTGGAGCATCGTCAAAAGCCGAATAGGCGCGAAGCGAGGTACTGTTTCCTGCAGCTTCCACCTCTGTCAAAGGTTCAAATTGCTCACCGTTTGCAGAACGCTCCACAGTGAAGCTGCGGCAACTCACTTCTGATTCCGTCGACCAATTCAAATGAACACGATCCTGCAAAACATCGGCCTCGAAATTGACCATGTTGGCGGGAAATACTGTATTGAATTGCAGGACAAAAAGGCCATTTTCGGTATCAGAGATCAACATGTTTCCCGAAGGCAATGGCGGATGGACACCCCAAGCCCCAAACATGCCCGTGTAGGTAGCATTCGAATTGGTATCGTAGTAGCCCACCCGATCAGGTGCTCCGGAATTGCTCACATTCCAAATTTGAAGGCCGTCCTGATAATAGGAGATATATGCGTAGTCGCCCACGACCACGACGTTGTGCGCAATACTGTTGGTGTGAGCGGGAGCAAGCAATGCAGACCTGAAATTGCTTTGCCATTGAATGTTGTAAGGATCGGCCAAGGAACCCACATGAACTCCCTTGTCTTGGGTTTCGTCGATCCAGACCATCGATTTGTTGTTTGCTGCTCCCCAGCCTGCATGTGAATATCCGGCTTCAGGATAACCAAAAAGAAAACCCAATGCATAGGGATTGCCAAGGTTGACCAGATCAAATGAGCTGAGTCCATTGTTTCCCATGAATGCATACAAGGTGTCGTTGTGGACGTAAGTATCATGCGTATAAGCACCCAAGAAAAAACTTGCAGCCAAGGTCGGGGCAGCTGGATGTCCAAGAATGTCCAAAATGATCACGCCATTCATCTGCGTATTGGCTCCGGAAACATAGATACGTCCAGATTGGGAGTTGATAGTCAGTGTATGGGCAGTGGTAAAAAAGGCATTGCTATTGAAGACAAGCGTCGGTGCCGCTGGAAGTGCTGTCAAGTCAAACACCTGCAATGTACTCCCAGCGCAGTTGTCAGAAATCACATAAAGGAAATTCTGGTATGTCGCAAAATCGCGCCATATCGTTGAAACGCATCCGCTGTTGAGTTGCGTGATATGCACCATTGCTGACGGATTGGTGATGTCGATCACATGAACACCAGCCGTAGAACCGATGAATGCATACTCGCGACCACCGGCAGCATAGCCCCAAACATCATTGTATTGATATCCGGAGACCATTGGCAACGCATTGTTGTCCCAATTCCCACGCAGCACCACATTCATGCTGCCCTGCGCCTTCACCAAGTTGATCGCCAAAATCGCGAGCAACAACGATGCTATCAACCCTTTCGATACGAACCTATTGTAAACAGCTTCCATACCAACAACCCTTTCTTTGACTAGACCCACACCCAACTGAAGACTTACGTCAGAAATCCACCCTGCAGTTCCTACCTAATTCTGACCGTTTAACTTAGGCGCTCTTCCGTTCAAAGCGCCACACCAACACCCTTATTTTCTATCCTCAAGTTAGGGAGAGAAAGTCCTGAAAACAAATTAAATTCCTCTTAAATGTAAGAAATTGGGCGATTCTGACTAGATTTGAGCTGGATTTTTATCATTTGATCAGGTCTGTTACCATGAAAAAAACGCTGTTCGCCCTACTTTTTATCCTCTTCACCTCGATTTTGGCGCATTCCCAAACTGACTACTTTCAACAAGAAATTGTCTACAAAATCAATGTGCGGCTTGACGATAATTTGCACTTTTTGCATGCAAATGAGGAATTCACCTATACCAATCGCTCCCAAGACACCCTCGACACGCTTTTCATTCACCTGTGGCCCAATGCCTACAAGGACGAAACTTCGGCTTTTGCCCGTCAAAAGCTTGAAGATGGAGATTTGAAGTTCCATGATGCAGCCTCCGAAGACCGTGGTTTCATTGATAGCCTGAACTTCACCGTGGATGGCAAGCCAGCAACTTGGTCCAATTGGCAAGGCAATCCAGACATCGCACAATTGGCTCTGCCCTCCCCCCTGCTTCCCGGTGGTAAAATCGTCGTTGCGACCCCATTCAGAGTCAAAATCCCCATTTCATTCTCCCGATTGGGGCATGTAGGACAGCAATACCAACTCTGCCAATGGTATCCAAAGCCAGCAGTCTATGACCTTGAAGGTTGGCACCCCATGCCCTACCTCGACCAAGGAGAATTCTACAGCGAATTTGGAACGTTTGATGTCAAAATCACGTTGCCTCGCAACTATGTCGTCGGTGCCACGGGAGACCTTCCCGAAAATGATCCTGAAATTGAATGGCTCCAAGAAAGGGAACGCAAATCCCATGAAATGTTTGACTTACCGGTTGCAGAGGCCGTATGGAAACCCGAATTCGCTCCTGACGACCTCAAAACCCTGCATTTTCACCAAGAACGCGTCCATGACTTCGCCTGGTTTTGCGACAAAAACTACTACGTGTTGGCAGACACCGTGAACCTGCCCGTTTCCCGAAGGCCCGTGCGCTGCGTTGCCATGTTTACCAACCTCGACCGCAACTTGTGGGAGCGCGGCCCGGAATATGTCGCCAAGGCAGTTTTCCACTATTCCAAGTGGAACGGCGACTATCCCTACAACCATGCCACGGCGGTCGATGGCGCTTTGAGCGCAGGCGCGGGGATGGAATATCCCAACATTACCGTGCTCGGCGCGGGTGGCAGTGCCTCCAACCTCGAAATGGTGACGATGCACGAAGTCGGCCACAACTGGTACTACGGCATCCTCGGCTCCAACGAACGTGCCCATCCTTGGATGGATGAGGGACTTAATACCTTCTTCGAAAGCCGTTATTGGAAGGAATTGCACAACGATAAAATGAATCTCATCCCTCAAGGGCTGCAAGATCGCCTCGGATTCAATTTCACACATACTTTTATGAATCAAGAGGGCTATCGTTTGTCCGCAGCACAAAACGTAGATCAGCCCGTCGAAGGACATTCGGCAGAATACACAAGCACCAACTACGGCGTCATAGTGTACATGAAATCCGGACTTTCCTTCAACTACCTCGAGGACTATCTCGGCCGTGAAAAAATCGACAAATGCTTCCATACCTATTATGAAAGGTGGAAGTTCAAACATCCGCAGCCCGAGGACATCCAAGCGGTGTTTGAAGAAGTCAGCGGTGAAGACCTCGATTGGTTTTTTGACGCCTACCTGAATGGCAAACACAAGGTGGATTTCAAGATCACGAAGCAGAATGAGAACACCTTCACCATTTCCAACAAATCAGGTACGGCCTTGCCAGCTTCGTTGTCCTTGCTCGATGACCAAGGCAAGGTGATTTCGACCTATTGGACCAAGCCGTTTCTGAAAGACACCACGGTCACGGTCACCGAGCAAGACTTCACCGCAGCCAAAGTCAATGCGAACGGAGAAATTCCCGAGCTGAAGGAATTCAACAACAGCTATCGGAAGGGCCTTTTCCCCCACCGCAGGCCATTCGCATTGGATTTCCTCTACAAATTCCCTTCACCTGACAAATTCCACCTCGGACTCGCCCCTGTCATCGGCTACAATACCACGGACGGTTTTATGGGCGGATTGCTGCTCTACCACAACCTGTTCCCCGAACGTCCATTTTCCTTCCATGTCATGCCGATGTTTGGATTCGGGAATTCTCATGTCGTCGGCAGCACAGGCTTCACCTACAGGTGGTTGCCGAGCAAAGTCTTCCGCAAAATCGAATTGCAGGGCAAAATGTCTTCCTATTCGACCTTCTTACGCATTCGTCCGAGCTTGACCTTCCACATGAACAAAGCCCTCGAACGCAGCCCTTTTACCAGCAGCTTGAGCTTGCAGGCGCAGATTCTGGCCAGGCGTTTCGACGATGGTCCCTTGGCACCCGACGATTGGTACCTGCCCGTCTATGGTGCCGCAAAATGGAATACGCAGGCGCATACCGTACTTTCCGACTTCGAATTGGCTGCCGAATTGGGTGGAAACATTGCAGAACCCGTCGGCAGAGCCTCCATCGAAGGCAGTTACGCCCGCCGCATCCTCAAGAAAATGCGTGGATCCGTTCGCGTCTTCGGCGGATTTGCCATGGCACCCAACGGCACACCTTATTTATTGCAATACCGTGTCTCGGGCAGCAGCGACCCCTTCGGAGAAAACATCCTCTTTGACCGTGCGCAATCGACATCTTGGCTGAGCCACCAAATCACGCGCGACCATGGCGGCTTCAGCAGCTTGACGGGACGCAGCTTTGACCAAGGCCTTCTCAGCGTCAACGGCAACCTGCGCCTCCCGGGCAAATTCTTGTCCATTTTCGGGGATTTTGCCGTGGGCACTTCCCGATTCTTTGTCGTTGGGGAGCCGAATGCCTACTATGACCTGGGCCTTCGCATCAGCATTTTGAAAGAATCGCTGCAATTCAACTTTCCGATTGCCGGCACCGTCTTTGGCGGGCTTCCGAGCAGCGGCAAAGTATGGTGGCAGGGCGTCAATTTCAGCATTGACCCGCTCAAATCGATTCGTGGACTGGGCCGTGGCTTGATTTCATTCTAATGGCAACGACGATCGACCTCACAGGGCAGCGGATTTTGGTGACCGGCGCAAGCCGGGGAATCGGAGCCGCGCTTGCACGCCACCTGATGGATTCGGGTGCGACGGTTTGCCTGCATTACAACCGTCAAAAATCAGCCGCAGAGGCGATTCTGAAAGGAAACACCACCAATTCCTGTATGGCGCAGGCCGACTTGGCGGATCCTGCGGCTTGCACGAAGCTGTTTTACGAAGCCGTCATGAAAATGGGCGGCCTCGACGGACTCGTCAACAATGCCGGTGTCGCCTACCTCTCCCCCATTGCTGCGCCCGATGCCGATTGGCTCGAGGATTGGAACCGCACGATGGCGGTCAATTTGAATGCTGCAGCGATTTTGTCGCGGCTCGCGATCCTGCATTTCCAAACAAATGGCGGCATCGGCGGCCGCATCGTGCATATCGCCTCCCGCGCCTCCTTCCGTGGCGACACCCCGGAATACCTCGCCTACGCTGCAAGCAAGGCGGGCATGGTCGCACTGCACCGCTCCATCGCAAGGGGATTCGGCAAACGCCAAATCAAAAGCTTCCTGATCGCACCCGGATTCGTCCGAACCGACATGGCCCAAGACTTCATGGACGAATACGGCGAAGACTACGCCCTCAACGACATCGCCTTGCCCAAACTCACGGAGCCAGCAGACCTCGCACCGATGGTCACATTGTTAATGAGTGGCTTGGCAGATCATGCGACGGGGTGCACGATTGATGTGAATGCTGGGAGTTATGTGCATTGAGTGTTTTATTAGTATTTTTTCCCATATATTTAGCATTATTTTGAATTAACTTGCACCGTGTCCTCGGCGAGAGAAATATTGACGCAAGCGCTGAAGCCTTTTGGGATGGATCCAGAGGTGGAGGGCTTGTACTTTATCGAGGATAGAGAAATCCACAAGAAACAGCCGAGTCTGTTTTTGGCGCTTGAGATTGCAGAACGATATGGAGCTGATGCGGTTTACTTGCGTTTCTTTGAAGATGTCAATCGCCTTCCAAAGCCAGAAGTCTATGTTTATTATCAGCAAGACTTTTCTCCTGACAGTGAAGCGAAAATCAAAGAACGAATTCGCAAGGTGTGGAACGCTGGTTTTGTACAACAATGCTATTTCTTCTCTCCGACCGAAGCCAAGCTTTATAATGGTTGGGAAATGAAGCCCAAAGGGTCAGAGTTCTTACCCATTCCGCTCGAAAATCCATTTCGTTGGAATGATCCAAAATCGCAGAAGCTCATCGATCAGTTCCAAGCCAGATTATTGGACACCGGACTATTTTGGGAAACTGCAAAGGGGAAATCATTTAAGCAAAAGGGTACAGCTTACCACCAACTGCTGGAATCCGTAAAAGGTGTGCGTGCAAAGCTGGTTGCACAATTTCCCGAGCAAGAAGCCATCGTCAAGCGCTTGCTTGTGATGACCATTTTACTTCGATATCTTGAAGATCGCGGTGGCGAGCAATCTGCGTTAAAGCCAAAAGAATTCTTTCCTGATTTCTGTGGTAAGTTACCGCCTTCCTTGGGTTCGGTCTTTAGAAATGAGTTCGAATGTCTTAAGATGTTCAAAAGGCTTGCCGAAAAGGATCATTTGAATGGTGAGATTTTCCACCTTCTGCCAGCTGAGATAGATGCGATCAAGAAATTGGACTTAGAGTACTTCGCAAAATTCGCAGAAGGCGATATTAGCTGGTGTACCAAAGTGAAGAATGAAAAAGGGCAACTGAGCCTTTGGAAATGGTATTCATTCGATGATCTCCCTATCGAACTCATCAGTCATATCTACGAAGATTTTGCCGTTGGGAAACAGGAAGATGGCTCAACCAAGGCAGAAGGCGTCGTTTATACACCACCACAACTGGTTCAGTTCTTGCTCGATGAGGTTTTGCCACTCAACAATCAAACAAAACGAAATCCACGGATTTTGGATCCTGCGTGTGGGTCTGGGATTTTCCTGGTAGGAGCCTACAAGAGACTCATACAACTTTGGAGATTGGACAATGCCTGGAAGAAGCCTTCCAAGAAGGAAATTCCTGTCCTACAAAAATTGCTGAAAGACTGCATTTTTGGTTGCGATATCAATACAGAAGCCACACGGCTTACATATTTCTCGCTTAGCCTTGCGCTGTTGGACGCATTGTCCCCGAATGAGATATGGGAAAATGTCCATTTTGAGAACCTGACAAGCATTGGGAAAGTTGGTGATGATTTTGACGCCAATCTTTACGATAAGGACTTTTTTAAGGTCGTCAGTAGATTGGGTAGGTTCGACTTGATCATCGGGAATCCTCCATTTCTGTCCGAACTCACCGAGGATGCAGAAACTGTAGCTTCCAAACTTAAAGACGAGATAGGGCTTCCCAAAATCCCAGACAACCAAATTGCACTTTTGTTTTTGGCGCAATCACTTGAAATGCTGGAGGAAAATGGAAAATGTTGCCTTGTGTTGCCATCGGGACCTTTGCTCTACAACAACGGCGCTCATGGTTTTCGTCGTTATTTGATCGAACGACACAAATTCAGAACGATTTTTGATTTTACACCCCTTAGGAGTTCGTTATTTTCGAGTAGTAGCACCAAGGCCAAGCCTGCAGTCATTGCAGCAATCATTGACAATTCGATCGATAAGCAATCTGGCATAGCACACGTCATCATTCGCAAGAATTCCATGGCGGAAGAAAACGTGGGTTTCGAGACAGATACCTATGATATACATTGGGTTTATCGGGATGAGGCATTGGATTCGGATCGTATATGGCAGGCGAATTTTATGGGTGGAGGAAGGCTGGCGTTTTTGGTGAAGCGATTTGCTGGCACTCCATCCTTCGGAGATTTTCTCCTTAAGAAAGAAAAGGAACAAAATTGGGTGTACGGCGAAGGATGGCAGTTGGCAACTGCTCAGGCTCCCAATGTCAAGAAAAAACCAGTAGTTAGATGTCTTGAATTGGCTGATAAGGAAAACCGTACATCAGAAGAGGAACTTGAGGTTAGTCGACTTAGAAAATCACATGAAGGAACATGGATTACGGGCAATAATTTTCTTGAAACGGAATTCTTGACGATCAACGGAATAGACAATCGTGGAGTTGCCGTCTGTAGTGATCGGTTCTTTCATCGCCCAAGAACACGCAAACAGAAAATATTTGCCCCACCACATTTATTGATGAAGGAGGGAACCGATGATGGGGGAATGTTTGTCGGGTTGACACACGAATACCTAACATTCAAGGACAAAATTGTCGGAATTCACTGCCCTTGGAAAGAACTTGATGAGCTCTATTCAATTGAAAAGTATCTTAGGAGTCCATTTCAAGTGCCTCTGCTCTGGCTCTTTAGTGGGCAAGTTATAGGCAATAGAGAAGGAGTACCTGTCTTGGAGGATATTCTTGCCCTTCCTTATCCTCCAATTAAGTTCTACGCCATCGAAGAAATCTTACTAGAAGACATCACCAAATTCCAAATCGATTTCCGAAAAAACGGAACCAAGAGCAAGGTGCTGGAGCCGATAGCAGACCCCAATGATCAGATGCTGCAAGACTATCAGGAATGGTACCTCAAAGTGCTCAACTCAGTGTACAAAGATTTCAAACCGACTACTCCTATTTTTGGAAATGGATACATCGGTTTCGCCTTCTATCTCGGTGATGAACCACGGACGACGATGCCGAAGAATTCAAACGAATTTGAACAAAAGGTTATGCGCATTCTCCATTACCAACACTCGCATCAATTATATGTGCGCCGCATCCTGACCGTGTTTGAAGAAAATGTTGTCTTCATCTTCAAGCCCAATCAAAAACGTTACTGGACGAGATCAATTGCGATCATGGATGCTGATGAGACGTTTGCTGAATTATTTGACCAAGGATACTAAGGTGAGCCAAAATCCACATACCCCATTAGGATCGTTCGGGGATTCTAAAACGAAAGTGGAGACCTTTTCAGGGGTATTTCAATGTTTGAGGAATTCAATTCTAGATTTTGTGAAAGAGGCAAGAGAGCAAAGCCTTTGGGATGAGCCCAACCTAACACAATTGTTAGTACAAAATCTGATGGACGAGGTAAAAGAGGAATGGCTTCCTTTCTATTTTCTTAGGGAAAACCTAGAAAGGGGAGGCGGAAACTCACCATCTAATGACTTTGCCGCCTACATGTTTAGGCCGAAACGGCGCAATCAACCTCGTCAAGATGAGCAAAATCCAACCCGAATTCCGATCATTAGGTTCGAAGCAAAACGACTTGATAACAGAATTCCACCCTCTAGAATGAAGGAATACGCAATTGGTAGCTACGCTAAACCGCAAAAGCCGGAAAACACAGGCGGAATCGAGCGATTCAAAAATTTGACGCATGGTCGTAATGATTCCGACGCGGCTTTGGTCGCCTACATCCAAACTGACGACGTCTCTACATGGCTCTCAAAAGTCAATTCTTGGATCGATGCAGAAATTGCGTATCCAAATGATCCTGTATTGGTTTGGCAGGAAGAAGACAAGCTCCTCGAAGCAACAGCAAAATCACTGTTTCTAGATGAATTCACTTCCCGATCCCAAAGGCCGCTTGGAGCTCCGATCCATCTACACCATTTTTGGATCCGAATGTACCAGGCTCCAACGTAATCACGCCTTCGGCCCAAACTCCGGCCACAAGCCCAAAATCTCCCGCTCGTTTGCCCCACAGATGCCGCGCTCGGTAATCAAGCCGGTCACCAACCTCGCCGGCGTTACGTCAAAGCCGTAGTTGATCGCGGGGCTTGTCTCGGGCGTGAGGAGGACGTCTTCGATGCGGCCGTCGGCTGTTTTGCCGTCCATCCAGGTGACTTCCTTGGGGTTTCGGGTTTCGATGGGGATTTCCTTGACGCCGTCGCGCATGTTCCAGTCGAAGGTGCTGCCGGGAAGGGCCACATAAAAAGGTACTCCGTTGTCTTTGGCGGCCAAGGCCTTGAGGTAGGTTCCGATTTTGTTGGCGACGTCACCCGTCACGGTCGTGCGGTCGCTGCCGACAAAGCAAATGTCCACTTGGCCATGCTGCATGAGGTGGCCGCCGGCATTGTCCACGATCACGGTATGCGGAATGCCGTGTTGGCCGAGTTCGAAGGCGGTCAGGCGCGCACCTTGGTTGCGCGGGCGCGTCTCATCCACCCATACGTGGATGGGGATGCCCGCGTCGAAGGCTTGGTACATCGGCGAGGTCGCCGTGCCGTAGTCCACGCAGGCGAGCCATCCGGCATTGCAATGCGTCAGGATGTTCACGACGGCGCCGTTTTTCTTGCGCGAGATTTCTTTGATGAGTTCGAGGCCGTGCACGCCGATCATGCGGCAGGTTTCGGCATCTTCGTCGGCGAGTTTGTGGGCATTGGCGAGTAGACGGGCAGTTTTCTCAGCGTTGGAGCCGCCGGATTCGAGGCAGAGGAGCTGCTGCTCGATCGCCCATTTGAGGTTGACCGCCGTGGGGCGGGTGGCATTCAACATCTCGGCCTTGGCCATCAATTGACGGTCAAAATCGGAGGCGTCGCCAATCTGAAGTGCGGCGAGGTAAAGGCCGTAGGCGGCAGTGACGCCGATCATCGGCGCCCCACGGACGTGCATTTCCTCGATGGCAATCGCGGTTTCCTCGGCGGTGCGCAACGGCTCCCAAATCAAATGATGGGGCAAATGCCGCTGATCAATGATCCAGACCGTGTGCGGGTCATTTTCACGGATGGAGATGCTGCGATGATGAATGCCGTCGATTTTCATGCTTTTGCAATTGGATTTTCCCAATCAGGGCGTAAAAATACGATTCGAAGAGGAGCTACCAAGAATCCAACAACAAAAAAGCAGGAACCTAAGCCCCTGCTTTTTCAGTGTGCGTGTGCAGTGTGAGAGCGAGGAGTTTCTTTTGCGACCAAAATCGCAAGCGTTCTCCTGTCCTTATGCGCTGCCCGTGTAGGAGGGCCAATTTTAGTCCTTGAAGAGCTTGCCGGACTGTTTGGGCAAGCCATTTTTATCGAGCAGCGTATAGATGTAACAGCCAACGGGCAGGCTTCCGACATGGACTTCGGCATGGGAGCCGCTGAGTCGATGCTGCGCCACCAATCGTCCTTGCAAATCGGTGATCCGGAGGTCATACACTTTGCCGTCGGTGTCAAAATAGACACGGTCGCGGGACGGATTGGGATAAACGGAAAACGCTCTAACGGTCGGTTCCGGCTTACCGACGATCACGGGATCTTCGTAGCGAATCGTGTTCAAATTGCCGCCGATGTAGGAGGCTTGAGCGAGATAATAGCCTTTGGAGCCGTCCCACCATGTGAAGGTAGAGTCGGTGTAGACGCTATCAGAAAAGAGGCTCCAACCCAAAAAGCTATGAATCCAAATCGAATCCGTTTGGCTGTTGATCTCTTTCACACGCAGGACGTTGGTGAATGGCCCGACCGGGAGGGTCAAAGTTCCGTAACCATCCGCCAGGAGGTCGCGGTCTTGAATGTTTTTGTAACGTGCGCTGTCGACAAAAGGAATTCCGAACCCGGATGCATCCGCAGTCACGTCAATGATCGTGACATTGTTATAGGTATCAAGGTAGGTGAATGGGAATTGAGCGACACGTGATGGTGGATTTTGGGTCACGACGATTGGCGAACCGGTATTGAGCAAATCGGCGGCGAGGCCGAGCAGGTCCAAATGTCCACTAGCAGATTCGAGGAAGGCAATGCCATCGCCCAAAGAAGCTTGCTTGATGGCAAGGTTGGAAGTGGGGAAGTTGGAAGCATAGACGGATGAGGATGGCGCCACAAACCAAAGCGTATCGGTGCCATTGACGAGGAGCGTATCAAAATTCCAGGTTTGATTGGCGCCTGCCGATCCGATGCTGAAGCCTGGACTGAAGGTATCCTGAATCCCCAAGTAGAAGGTCGCACCGACTTGTCCGACTGCTGTCTGATCCAAAACGGGTTGCGCCATTGCAAAAGAGGCAAGCATGGCAAAAAGCGGAAGGAGTAATGTTTTTCTCATATCTATAAAACCAGATTTGATTTAAAGTTACCTCAAAAAAAGGTATGCACAAAAAAAGACCCGTCCTTTTTGGGAACGGGCCAAGGGTGATATGAAACTAATCTGAATTCTTGAAATCGATCTTTAGAGGTCGTTGACATCTTGAAGTGTCAGCTTGGCTTTGTTCACAAAATCGTGCTCTTCGTTTTGTGCAATTGCTTCCAAGATGGCCTTCGCTTTTTCGACTTGATCCAGCTTGAGGTAAGTCAGTGCCAAGTTGTATTCGGCATGACCTTCGGAGCCATTTTTGGCATCGATGACCTTCTGGTAACGCGTGGCAGCTGCCGTGAAGTTCTCCAAGAGGAAGTAGCTGTCACCTGCAAACAGGGCTGCTTTTGGCTGGGTGCTGAGGTCAAATTTTGAAGCGGCCTCTTGATAGTTTTTGGCCTCGTACAAATCCAACGCCTCTTGATATGTGGCTTCTGAGGCCGCATTGGGGTTTGCAGGAAGATCCGAAGGATCTGGGCTTTCCAAAACTGCTCCCCTTCTTGTGCCAATTTCCATTGCTTCAAAGTTGCGGTCGGCAATCTTTGCGCCGCTGTCTCCCATGAAAAGGATTCCAAATGTGAGAATCAATGCCAAAGAAGCTGCGATTCCAAAAAATGGAAGCGCCTTTTTGAATCCGCCGCGCGTCGTAGTGGCAACAGGAATGGCAGCGGCCTGTGGTGGGTTGATGTTGGGGCGGAATTCGATGACTTTGGCACCTTCACTGGAATCCTGCGAGACACGTTGCTCGACCAATTTTCCGACTTCCTCGACCATTTTGGCGTAGTTTTCGGTACCGGCAAGCATGATGCCTTCCAATGCTTCGTCGCAATCGGTACAGTCGGCCAAATGAAGCTCCACTTGGCGATTTTGTGCTTCAGGAAGCGTACCGTCAGCGTATTGCATCAACATATCCTGCGAGATGCATCCCGATTTTGCAAAAAACTTGCCGATTGTGTAGGGAACCTCATTCATAACGTCTAATCTTTAAGGGCTTGGGCCAAAATCAATTGCAGGTTGCGCTTCCCGTTCTGAATGTTGCTCTTCACCTGTTTCAAATCGAGTTGCGTGATATCAGCAACCTCTTTGTAACTGAGCTCCTTCAGGTAAAACAGTCTGATGCATTCGCGTTGACCGTCTTTGAGTTGTTCAATTGCCTCTAGCAAGACTTCCGATTCATCCTGCTTTTCAGTTACAAGATGCTCAAAGTCGGCACTTTCCATAAATTGATTCTCAATTTTCTCATTTTGTACGTCAACCTCGGATATGCCCTTGGTTTTGCGTATTTTCATGAGACAATGGTTACGTGCCACACTGGAAAGCCAACTTTTGAAATTCTTGATTTCGAATTCCAAAACCTTGGAAATCAATTCCTCATAGATGTCCATACTGGCATCCTTGGCCTCCTCCTTGTGCTGGAGGTACTTCATGCAAATCCCTACAACGAGGTATTTGTAGCGCTGAAACAACTTCCCAAGATACTGCTGATCCCTCGTTGCCTTATAGTGCGCAATGACCTCTAAATCCGTACTTTCGGGACTCATAGAAATGGAAGTTCCCATTCAGAAAAACTAAATTTGGTTTACCCAATCAAGGTACTACCAATACCTTGGGCCAAATTTAGCACAATCCAGCAAAACTCTATTCTGTGTTTCCCACTGATTTACCTTCGGCGAGGTTTCGGAACATCAATCCAAGTCTTGAGAGGTACAAAAAGCACAGCAGGGACGCAATGATAGCGTCCCTGCTGCGATCGGTTTGAAAAGATGGGTCGGTCGCAGGTGTACCTGCAACCTATTGAATCATACGTTGAAGGTGGTGTAGAACATCGCGCCGGAGTCGCCGCCAAGTCCATCCATGATGCCGCCTGCGCAGGTAATCTGATCCATGAACCAAACTTCGTTGCCATTCTCGGCCATCAGAAGCAGGTCTACCATGACTGCGCTCACGGTGGTGGAAACGTATCCGCTCACAGCGGTGCAAGCGTGAATGGACATGCCTACGGTTGCTGTCTTCTGCTTGGGAACGCTGATATTGAGTGTTGAGAGCAGAAACCCAATCGGACTGATGATGGTAATGTAGGGCGATGCTGCCCATACCATGCCCACTGCGCCTTGTTTCGTTGGCTTGACGGCACTGCAAAATGGCGTAGCGCTTGCAATCGAGCTGCTGCTACGGGAAGCAATCGCTGCATCGACGTAGTTGACGCCATAAGGGTTAAAATCCGGCGCAACAGAACGCTTCAAAGTACCAATGGTATCGGCAGGATTGGTGCCACCAAAGGCTGAGCTAGGCTGCAAAATCGGCGTACCGACCGGCAATGTGCTCCAGTTGGCCAACACGTGGTTGCAGCTCAAAATCACTTTGGATCCATCGGTATTGTCGGTGACCAATGCGCCGAAGGTACCTGCATAAGGGCTACCATCGCCGCCGATGATTGCACCGGGCTGCGCAGGACGGTAGCGGCCGGTGAAGCCCGTGAGCTTGATGTCACCTACTGCTGTATAGCTGACGCGTACTTCACGGCCATCGCTCAAAGCATAGGAAGCAGGGTAGTCTCCTTTGCCCATTACTTTGACATAGACTTGGATTGCACTGATTTCTTCGGTACTGCCGAATCCAATTCCTACAAAACTTGGGATGGACTTGGAAAAAAATCCACGGATCGCGGTCTTCTCGTTTTCGAAGTTCTTAATAAGCATAAAATGATGATTTTAAATAATGAGTGATTTTTCCTTGTGAAACTTGCACCGAAGAGATGCCTTCTACTCGGATTTTCCACAACTTGATGACGAATTTTATTACATTTTTTTGATTATCAATGCCCAATTCGAATTTTAATCACAAATTCATGTCCATGAAAGGGTCTATATTCTTTGTCCTGACATTTGCGACCGTCCTCGTACTTAGCGCACAAGGCATCAAACCCAAGGACAAATCCGCCATTTTGGAAATAATGGCCTCCCAAGAGATGTCCTGGAACAAAGGGGACTTGGAGGGTTTCATGAATGGCTATTGGCGGAGCGATTCTTTGCGATTTATCGGCAAAAGCGGAATTACCTACGGATGGCAACCTACCTTGGCCAATTACCAGCGCAGCTATCCTGACAAAGCCGCCATGGGAAAATTGAAATTCACGATCCTGCGCGTCGAGTCATTGGGAAAAGGTGTCGCCCATGTCACGGGTGCATGGCTGCTCACGCGCGAAAAAGATGCGCCACAAGGCTATTTCACACTGCTTTGGCGTAAAATCAACGGCGAATGGGTGATTGTTGCCGATCATTCCAGCTGAATTCCGCGCATTTTCAATCCGGAATCCAGTCTAGCTCCGTCTGTTTGATTGTGAATTCCCAAACCAAGGTTCCCGAGGCATCCCAGGTGGACAATTTGCAGGTACGCGCACCTTCTGTGCCGGAAATCCTGACTGTACCAAAGTTGTGACCCACAAATTTAGTTCCGGGGACCCGCATTGGAGGGGCAAATTCGGGGTCATCGGGCTTGTTCACACGCTTTCGCAAGGGACTCGTGAGCGGGGAACTTGTAAAATCATAGAGTGGATACAACCCGTCCTGCGTCAACTTGCAGAGTTCTGTGAAGTGCCGGTCGCCCGAAAGGAAAACCACTCCGGTGATCTTATTGGCCTTGATAAAATCGAACAGCACTTGCCGTTCAGGAAATTTGGACCAGGTTTCTTTCTGATTGGCCTCGCTCAATACTTGGCTACCCAACGCAATGAATTTGAATGGGGCTGTGCTTGCAAGCAACTTTTCTTGCAACCAGCCCATTTGCTCGGTGCCAAGCACTTGTTTGTGATCTTCAGACTCCCGAAACCACCGGTCATCGAGCATAAAAAAACTTGCATCCTGATAGTCAAAATGCGTGTAAGTACCCGCTGAGCCATTCCCGAAGTAGGGATTCGGCCAAAAATCCTTGAAGCAGCCCATGGTTGCCCCCTTGTTTTCAAAATCGCCCTCCGCATTGTCAGGACCGTAGTCATGGTCGTCGAGCATGGCCAAGTTGGGTCGCGTAGCAAGAAAATCGTTGATATGCGGGTCCAAACGTGCCTTGGTGTACTTTTCATACATCCGCCTGTCGCTGTTCCATTCGCCGTTGAGCAAATAGACATTGTCCCCCAGCCAAATCATGAAGTCTGTCGGATGGTCGCGCATCGCATCAAAAATGTCGGTGAATTGCCCCGGCTTCACCAAACGCATTGCACCCACACCATAAAAAGCACAGGACCCGACCATAAAAGACCATTCCGGCTGAACGGTTGCTGCGGCGGTTTTGATCGGAAAAGGCGCAGAAAGTCGGGTTCCATTCGCCCAAAGTTCAGCTTCGACCGTTGTTCCCGGCTCCAATCCGACCACTTCGAATGTCACTGGAATCCTTCCATTCCAACCTTTTTGCTCCTTTGCACTGAACTTATACACAGCGTTCGCAACCCGTAATTCGACTTCATCGGCATCCTTTACCATGGCCCAAACCTTGGCAGAGGTAGGAGCAATCGCACCTTGCATCGGTTTTCCGAGCATTTTGGGAACCTGCGAATAGGCCTGTATCGCAAAAAACAGCCCAAAAGTCGTCATCAACCCCAAAAGGCCGGGGTAACCCAACGGACCCCGTCGTGAATCCGAGAATAATGCAAGTTTCAAAGCCTTCATCGTGCGAATGTGGATCAAATATTTTGGCGAAGATCGCTCAAATGGCTATTTTTCCAATGGTTATCGGTATCGTATCTCTGCACTTTCGCAAAAAATCCAACGAGGATGGTTTGGAAAGGCCTTCGGAATTAGATTCTCATTGAAATGGTTACTCGGATCGCAGTTTGGCTGATGTTCGCGTGTGCGTTCTGTTTGAGCGTACCTGCCCAAATTCCTGTGTTTATCAACGAAATCCACTATGACAATACCGGTGCCGATGTCGGCGAAGGGGTGGAAATTGCAGGTCCGGCGGGAACCAACCTCGCTTGTTTCCGCATTTACCTTTACAATGGAGCTGTTCCCGGCGCAGCGGTTGTGTACGATTCGGTAATGCTCTCGGGCATCATCCCCGATCAGTGCAACGGTTTTGGCACATTGAATTTTCCGGTGAATTTGCCAGCGCAGATCCAAAATGGCAGCAATGACGGCATGGCATTGGTTTACAACCCTTTGTTTCCCGGATGCGGTCTCCCGGGCTTGCCTTACGTGGTGCAATTGTTGAGTTACGAAGGGGTCTTTACGGCGGCAAGCGGACCGGCTATCGGGATGACTTCGACCGATATCGGCGTCAATGAGGCTTCTACCACGGCAGTGGGACTTTCTCTCCAACTTACTGGAGCAGGCGTGCTCTATTCGGATTTCACTTGGGCGACGATCGGTGCGGCAACGCCAGGCGCCTTGAACAACGGCCAAACATTTGGCGGAACCGCTTGCGGAACCGGGCCTGTGATTCCAACCCGCCTGAACTTTGCATTAACGCCATCAGGCTGCAATCTTCCCGGCGGTACCTTTTCAATACAAGTTTGTGCCACCAACAACACCGGATTTACCGCGATCAGCTACAACAATCCGATCACGATCAGCTTGATAGCTGGGCCAGGTGTACTTTCCGGCACGACCACACAAGCAGCAGCATTTGGATGCGCAACATTCGCTGGACTTTCACTGAGCGCTGCAGGTACCTATCAATTCCGCGCAACAGACGGCATTTTGATTGACGATACTTCCGCATTTGTCTATATATCACCGACTTGCGCAACCTGCCCCAACCTGAATGCGGTGCTCGTAGATGCCTGTGGCGCGCAGGAAGGGCGCAATGAAATTCTGTTTTTCAACTCAGGAGACTTTGCCATTCCCGCGGATCCCAACATGTTTTCCGTGAATTATGGCTCCGGCAATCCGCCCGCGACGGGCTACCTCAACAGCATGGCCTCCAATCAGCCTTTTGTGGATGCGCTCAACCTGGCCGCAGGCTGCAATCTGTTTCACGATGCCCTCAGCAATTCGCCGATTCCCCCGAATACCAACTTCATCGTCATGAGCTATACCCCGCTCACTACCTATAATTTCAGTGCATGGTGCTCGCTGGGTTCGGTTTATGTGTTGTTCAGCAACGATCCGGATTGGGATACGACGAGTGGTAACTGGAAGAATTGCCTGGATTGCGGACTAGGCGGAAATGGGCTGGATCCGCGGTACTTCCGCACCGACTTTTCCGGCCTTGCAGGTGGCCCGACTTGCGATTTCACCTATAACTATACCCCCTGTTCAGATTTGCTCTGCATGGGCAATGGCGATGGGATTGATTTTGGCTATGGCGGCGGCACACCGACGGCAACTTGGAATGAATGCACACCCACCAATGTACTTGCGGCAACGTACGGGCGCAACCTGCAAGCGCGACGCGTAGAAAAGGACGTGTATTTGGATTGGCAAACGCTTACCGAATCCAATTCAGCGCAGTTCAGGCTGGAACGCGCCGCAAAACCCACAGGCCCATTTTCGGAGATCGGCGTTGTAGCTGCAGCAGGCGTATCTTCTGAACCTCTTAACTACCAGTGGATTGATCGTGACGTTTCCCGGCAACAAATCTGGTATCGTTTGACAGAAGTCGATGCAAATGGCCAATCCACCGTTTCAGAGGTCGTTTTGGTAACAGGATTGCCTGATTTGGGCGCCCTCGAAATCGCCACAGAAGGCAGAACATTCACCTTTGACATTCAAGGGAACGGTGCCGTTCGGTTGGATCTCTTTGACATCACCGGCCGACAGGTCAGGCAACGCACGGGGGTCGCAGGTCGCTACCCATTGGACCTTTCAGATCTGGACGAAGGCGTCTATTGTTACCGGATTTTGGTCGGGATCAAGGCCTATTCTGGCAAAATCGCCATCACGCGATAGGCTTCAAGGCTTTCTGCGCGTCCAACCGGTCATTTTGCGCCATGTGCGCCTCTGTTTTTCCCGGAAGTAGGTGAATTTTCCGAAAAGAAAGGCGAAACAAAGGAGCAGCACATTGTAAACAGGCAACAATGCCACAATCCAAAGCAGCCAATAGGCCAAGGAAAAGCGCTCGACCTCCAACCATTCAGTGAGTAACCGCCCAATACGGGCTACGCTCAACCCTGTACAGCTGAATACCAGCAATACCAAGATCACGTGCACCACTTTGTTTTGGGACCAAGCCTTCCAACTCATCCGGCAGAGATTTGGTCCATTTTCAACTTCGTTTTTTTCAGGTCATTGCCAGCTTTCAGGGCCACCATCAGCCAAACGACAGCCGGCAATGCCAGTAATCCCACGATCATCAACGGCATTTTGAACAAGGCTGCGACGATGGGGAACACCACCAAAACGATCAAAAACATCCAATTGGCTTTTACGGTGCGTTGCAGCAGCTTGAGTTTGAACGGAAGCAAAGCTTCCAGGACATTGTCGAGGTAGGCCGGCATGCCGGGCAAGAAATGGAATTTCCGCAAGGCGCGGTAAAATTCCCAGGCCTTGTCGACCGGTTCATAAGGATTGCCCTTGCGAGGGCCAGGCTGCTCCAATTCCACAAGAATGGCTTCCATTTGGGCGACATTGGCGACGACAAGGTCGAGTTCCGCCTCATCAACATTCGTGTATAGACGCTGCTTGCATTGCGCGCACGCAAACCGCAAGCTGTCTTGTGTGGCATGGCAGCTGCCGCAATCCACCCGAAATGATTTTTTCCTGCTTTTTGGGGATTTCATGGTAATCTAAGCCTTGGCAAGATAGCAGCTTTTTAGAAGTCCACAGAAAAACCCTTGCAAGTGCCTGATTGTTTCATTCAAGGGAGTTTTGCGAGCTGACTTGTAAGCCAATCGCTGAGGTTTCGTGCGCCTTGCATGTTCAGGTGGCTGTGATCCATGTGCAACTTAGCATTCCCGAAAACAGAGTCCGGCGGAATCCAAACAGGTCCGAATTCCTTGAAAAAAGCCATTTCTTGAGGCGCGTTTGTCGGTGTGCCGTATTCGGGGAGGTAGAGAAAGATGATTTCTGCGCCATTTTGCTTGCAAAGTTCGGCCACCTGACGGAAATAGTATTTGGTCGGTCGCGTTGCGGCATCGTAGATCCACCGCGCGATTCCTTGGGGAAGCTGGGGTTTCAAGGCGGTTTGCCTTTTTCCCTTCACCTTTGCCATCTCAATCGAATCAGCGACCATGTCATTGGCGACCACCATAAAACTGTGGAGGCTGTCATTGAGAAAGTCTTCGAATTTTCGTTCGATTCCCAGGAAATGCTCCCGTTGATAGACCAGTCGGTTCCAGCCAAGTTGTGAGATGTCAGCCCAATAGTCGCTGTTGGCCCAAAGCGGGGCACCGAAAACGTCCGTTGAGGTTGCCATATAAGGAAAGTGAAAATGACTGTTTTTGGCCATCTCTGTGCTCACCTCCACAATCAGGTATTTTGGCTTTTTGTGTGCGAAGATATCCTTGGTAATCAGCCAATGCAGATTTTCACCCAATCGACATACCCCGAAGTTGGCGATTTGCATGTCGCGGCCAAACTCCGTTTTGACCCGATGCTGCAACAACGAATCATTGACATCACACATGGTTTTGGAAGTGCCCACAAAGGCAACATCCACCGGCATTTTGGACTCGTAAAGCCTCCGGTACATCCATCCGCCCGTGCGGCAATCCTTTTGGATCATGTTGTAGGAATAGGCCTTTTCCGGTTCCGAAGCCAATAACCAAGTCAGCACCCCCAAAAATGGCAGCCCGAAAAGCAGGATATTTCGGATGAATTTGCGCATCAAAACTGAAAATAGATAAACTGTTGCGGGGTGCCGTAGGCACCCAAAACCAGCAGCCAGACAATCAATCCGTAATAAAAGCTCCAACGAATGAATTTCGGCATGCGCGCGAACCGGTCATCGATTCGGGTGAAGTCAAAAAGGGCATCCGTGACAAACAGAAAGCCAATCAGCAAGGAAAAATAAAACATCACCCAGCCCACAGGCCAAACCGTTGAAAGGTCTGCGGTGATACCTTCAAACATTAAATTCGAAGGGAAATTCAAATTCCCGAGCCCCTGAAACATGCGCTTCAAAGTCGGCAAATCGCCTGCCCGGAAAAAAATATAGCTCCCGAATGCAATGAAAATCGCGATCGGTTGCATGACCATCCGGGGAAAGCGTTCCGGAAGTTTGAACCAACGTTCGATGGTAAACCAGATTCCGTGGACCGCTCCCCAGAGTACATAAGTGATGGACGCACCATGCCAGAGCCCCGAAAGCAGGAACACAGCCATCACATTGGCCATTTGCCGCGCCTGACCTTTGCGGTTGCCCCCCAAAGAGACGTAGAGATAATCCCTGAACCAAGATGTCAGGGAAATATGCCAGCGCTGCCAGAAATCCTGCAGGCTACGCGCAAAATAGGGTCTTTTGAAATTGTGATTCAGTTCAAATCCCAGCAACCTCGCGCATCCCATGGCGATGTCGCTGTAACCGCTGAAGTCACAATACAGCTGAATTCCGAAGAAAAACACTGCCAAAGCCACGTCCAAGGCACCCACGGGGACCGTGCTGCCAAAAACGAAGTTGACATAGGGCGCCAAGGCGTCGGCGATCACGATTTTTTTGAATATTCCCCAGAGAATCAGCCGCAGCCCCACCACAGCCCACGGATAGTCAAACCTCCGCGGTGCCAACATTTGCGGCAAGAGATGCGAAGCCCGCTCAATCGGGCCGGCTACCAAGGGCGGAAAAAAGCTCACAAACGCAAAAAAGGCAATGGGATCGCGCGTGGGCACGAGTTTGAGTCGATAAACGTCGATGGTATAACTCAGCGTCTGAAAAGTATAGAAGCTGATGCCCACGGGCAACAGGATTTTCAGCGTAGGCATGTCGGCATTGAATCCGAGGGTAACCAGCAGATTTTCGAGCCCTTCCGCAAAAAAGTCGAAGTATTTGAAGGTGCCCAGCATGCCCAAGTTCATCAAAAGGCTTACCATCAGCACCCATTGCCGCTTTCGCTTGCCTTCGGTTTTACCTAGTTTCACCCCTACCCAATAGTCGACGGCAGTTGCTGTAAACAGTAACAGCAAAAAACGCCAATCCCACCAGCCGTAGAAGAAGTAGCCGCTCAGAATCAGGAAAACATTCTGTGCACGAAGCCCGCTTTTCCATTTGCCCATCCACCAGTAAAGCCCAAAGACCACCGGCAGAAACAAGGCAAAAACAAGCGAGTTGAAGAGCATGGCCGAATTTAGCAGGGTTTGTTGAAATTACAGGCTTGGGCATGGATTTGATGCGGACAAGCTGGGTGCAAGGTCTCTTCGACCTTCAAAATCCTTATCTTGCCGGCACGATGCGCATCGCTGTCCTCTCCGATCCCAACAATTTCCATACCCAGAAATGGGTCAAGGCGCTCCAAAAGGCAGGTGCAGAGGTGGTCGTGATGAGTTTTGACCCTTCGAATGCGACCGAATTTGAAGCGATTCAGTTGAAACCGCCGGTCGGGCGGGGCAAGGGCTACAGCTACTTGGATTACCTGCGCGGCGGCAATGTGCTCGCAATGGCGCTCAAGGAACATCGCATTGATGTATTGAATCCGCTGAATGTGACCCCGTTTGGGGTTTGGGCGATGCAATCAGCGTTCCATCCTGTTGTTGCCTGCGCCTTTGGGGCAGACATCCTCGAGTATCCGCCTGACTATCATCGATCCAACGCAGCACAAGGACGAAGCTGGGATGCACTTACCCACAAAAGCACGCGCATTGAAAGGTGGAAATCGAGGCTCAAATACCGCTTCTACCGCAAGAAGGTAGCCCAAGCACTTCAAAACGCTGATTGGGTGACCGGCGACAACCAATATTTGGTGGATTGCATGGCCGAATGGTTTGCCGTTCCCCGCACAAAAATGGAGGTGTTGCGCTGGGGGGTGGAACCGGAATTGTTTGAAGTGAGCGAAGCGGAACTGCAAAAAACGCGCGCGTTGTTCAGTATTCAGCCGCTTCAAAAGGTCGTTTTGAGTCCACGAGGCCTGAAACCGATTTACCAAGCAGATATTATTCTGGAGAGTTTTGCAAGATTGTTGGAGCAGGGACATCAAGACACCGTTTTTATCATGCTCGGTGCGGGATATGCGGTCTCGCCAGAAGTAAGCATTCGCGCAGAAAAACTGGCTAAATCCTATCCCAATTTCAGGTATGTCAAGACTGCCCTTCCGCGGGAAACGATGCATGCTTTGTGGCGACTTACTGACGTTTTTGTCTCTGCACCTGTCTATGACGGCTACTCGGCGGCCTTGGCTGAAGGTCGATATGTCGGCGCTATTCCCGTCGTCAACGACATTCCAGCGCACCGCGAATTGATTTTACACGGGCAGAATGGTTGGATTTGTCATCCATTTACGGCCGACAAACTTCACCATGATCTTGAACATTTGCTTCAACATACGGCAGAATTCCATTCAACCTTCGCACAGACAAACCGGGAATGGATCTTGCAACACTCCCTCATGGAAACCAATGCCAGACGATTTCTTGAAATCGTTTCCCTGCGTTGCTTATGATTGTTCGCAGCCAACCAGGGTTACTTAACATTTCGTAGGCTTGCCGTTAGTATTACTGACGATTTGTTGAATATTATTTTTTCTCCATTCAATACTTATTCCTAAATTGCTTTCCAATCAATCAGTCAGTGTCTGGGGTACGACTCCGCGTAGGAACGCTTGTATAGGGGTATTTAGAAATTTTCAGCGCATGAAACGATTTGGGCTTCCGATGCTATTGTCGGCTGGCTATGCCAGTCTTCTTTTTTTCATTTTTTCATCTGACTTCAGCAAGGAGCACTCCTTCTTGCTCGCACCAAAAGGAAAGGGTGTCACTGCCAAACAAGCAGAAAGGCCGACCCGTGATTTTGAAACTTCGCTTTCCGCGCGGATTGCGACCCTTCAGCTGAACCAAGACAATGCCCCTTCAACACCTGAGGCGAGCTCCAACCCTGACCACCAATCCCCCGAAAGCGCTTCTGCCCCTCAGCACTAAAATCGAAAGGCAGAACTTTCGTCCTGCCTTTCCAATATTCCACAACTCCCGACTTTCTTTTACAAATCAATCACGACGCCGATCGAAGGCAACAGCGTTCCCAAAGTATTTGGAATTTCACGCAATTGGTAACGTCCCGGATCATTCGGATCCAAAACCGGCGCTCCATTCGCATCGCGTACCACATCCAAACGAGGTTGCCCCTCACTTTGGAAATTGTACGCATTCTGCAAATCCAGATAGAGGTTGAGCGACCATTTCTGGAAAAACCACTTTTTGTCGAGCCTCACATCCATACTATGGCTCGCGGCCAGACGACTGGAATTCAGACGGCTATAATCTGGAATCCCTTGTCCGACGATGTCCCAGACGGCAACTTGCGAGCTACGGTCCAAGTCATACGGCGTATAAGGTGTACCACCATAATAGCGCCAGCGCACACCCAATTCCCAATTGCGCTTGAATTTCTTGCCGAGAACCGAAGTCAAAATCACCCGGTTGTCCCATGAACTCGGTTTGAAGGTGCCTGAACTGTCCGTGAATTCCGAGCGCACGTATGTGAAGGACACGATTCCAAAGAATCCCTTGTAAATCTTCTGCTGTGCACTCAACTCAACGCCATAACTGCGGCCATCGCTCGTGGAGGTAACCGGTGCAGCGCCGACGACACCAAAGTTTCCGCCTTGATTGGCCACAGAAATCTGCTCATCCAACAAAAACGGATAGTTGGTATAGCGCTTGTAGAAGCCCTCGGTCGTGAACCGCGTATTGAATTTGGTATTGTATTCAAATCCAGCCACAATGTGCTTGGAACTGATGTAGCTCAATCCGTTGTCGCGATTGACAAGGTTCCCTGCCGCGTCGCGGTAGCCCATCGAGGTGTAGGCAGGAAGCTGACGGTAGATGCCGGTATTGAAATTGAAGCTGAAACGCGGCTTGATGATATAACTGAGCGAGAACCTTGGCGAAAATTGCTCGAATGGATTCGCCATTTCTTTGGAATAGCTGCTTCCGTCTACACGTACCCCTACGGCCATCACCAACCGGTCACTGATGAAACTGCGGCTCAAATTCCCGAAGGCACTATACTTGTGCAAATTCAAGGAAGTGTTGTATTGAATCGTGTCCAAGCCAAATGGCGTCGAAATGCGGTTGTAGGTATCGTTGAGGTAACGCGCAAATTCATAGTTCAAGCCATAAACCACCTTGAAGCCGCCCTTGCGCACGTTGTGCTCGATACGGAGCTTGTTCTCAATCTCCTGCGAGACGTAGTCCAAAATTTTGTTGGCTTCTGTGGACTCATCGTTGTTCTGGTACTTGATATTCTTGTTGTTGAGCATGTTACGGCTCGCAACAACGGTCAAGTAGCTATTTTCAAAAAAGTGCTTGAAGTTGGCGCCGACGGTGTAGTTCCATTGCGTGTTGACCGGCAGATATCCCAGAATATACTTCTGCTCGTCGGTCGAATCGGCTTCCAAGTTCAAGGCAAAGTTGTCAATCGCGCCCAAACCGATCACGGTCAGTTCATTTTTCTCGTCAAACTTGGTGCGGGTCTTGAATTGGAAGTCGTTGTAATTGGGGAGGAATGGCAGTCCCAATGTTTTGAAAAGCCATCCGAGGTAAGAGCGCCGTCCGGAGGCCAAGAAAGTGGTTTTTTTGCCAATCGGTCCTTCCACGGTCAAACCGAGGTCGCTGCTGCCGACGGTGGCATTAAATCCCAGACGGTCTTCGCGGCCGGTTTTTTGCTTGATGTCCATCACCGAACTCAAGGCATTGCCTCGGCTGCTGGGGAAGGCGCTGGTGTAAAAATCAACCTCGCGGATGAAATTGACATTGATCAGGCCTGTCGGGCCACCGCTTGCGCCCTGCGTAGAAAAGTGGTTGATATTCGGAACCTCGATGCCATCAATATAAAAGCGGTTTTCATTGGGGGAACCCCCGCGGATGATGATATCGTTACGAAAAGCCACCGTGCCGGCGACGCCGGGCAAGGACTGAATCATTCGGGAAATGTCACGGTTGCCACCTGGGCTTCGTGCGATTTCGTTGACCCCGATCGTACGGAGCGACAAAGGACTCTCTTCCGTCTTGTTGAAGGCAGAGGTGGTAATGACAACCGTATCGACCGTCGCACCATCCTCTTTCAAGGCAATCTCCAACTCCACAGGCTTCGAATTGGTCACTTCCAATTCCGGAATCACCTGTGTGGCAAAACCGGTGTAGGTCACCTCGACATTGTACAAACCCGGCGGAATGCCCTTGATTTCGAAGCGACCAAGGGAGTCGGTGTAGGTACCAAACGGTTGCTGCTGAACCTTTACCGTTGCGAAATCCAAGGGTTCATTGTTGATCGAATTGTAGACCCGACCCTTGATAATGCCATTTTGCGCCATTGCCAAGCCAAACGGCATGGCCAACAGCATGAGAAGCAGTAATTTCTTAAACATGGAGAACACTTTTCATTGTAGTCTATAAAGGCAAACCGCTGCGCGGCAAAATTGTTTAAGATAGGTCAACAAATCTTAAACAATTTTCCAATTTCCAACGGACGTTCATCGGAATGAAAGATTCTTAATTTTGACCCATGCAGCAAGAGCGAATGTCAACGGCGGGTGGTTTGAGCGAGGTCTTCCTGGGAATGGATGCACTCATTCGATTTTGTGCCGAGATCAGCGATGCAAAATTCAAGATCTTAATGCTGACCGACACCAACACGGCCGAGTTGTGCAGGCCATTGGTGCGCGACCTTCTTCCCCCACATTTCCACCTTTCCATCGCCGAAGGCGAAGCCTCCAAGACCTTGTCGCAATGTGAGAAAATCTGGGAAAAACTGACTTCCAATGCCTTCGAACGCGGCGACATGATCATCAACCTGGGAGGTGGCATGATTTGCGACCTCGGCGGATTTGCGGCAAGCTGCTACAAACGCGGAATCGCCTTTGTGCATATTCCCACCACGCTGCTTGCCATGGCTGATGCAGCCATTGGCGGCAAGACCGGGATCGATTTCCACGGCTTCAAAAACCAAATCGGCAGTTTTCAGCAACCCAAAGCGGTGGTGATCCACCCCGAATTCCTTGAAACCTTGCCGGATTTGCAATTGCGCGCCGGCTATGCCGAGGTGCTCAAGCACTACCTCATTCACGATGCCGACGCGTGGAAAACAGCAGTTGAACTGCAAGGCTTGCCCTCAAATTGGGACGAAACCATTGCCAAAGCTGTCAAAATCAAGTTGTTTTTCACCGAATCTGATCCGACGGAAAAAGGCATTCGCAAGGCGCTTAATTTTGGACACACCATCGGCCATGCCGTGGAAAGCCACTTTTTGCAGGAATTTGCAGGTGATCCGCTCTTGCATGGCGAAGCCGTGGCAGTCGGCATGGCCTGCGAAGCTTGGATCTCGCACCAACGTAATCTGATTTCTGCGAAGGAATTGTCAGAAATCGTGCAGACACTTGAAAATCTTTATGGGATCGTCCGCATTCCGCCGCAGATCATTCCCGACGTGAGCAAATGGTGCATCCAAGACAAGAAAAATGTCGGAGGCCGCATCAACGCGACGTTGCTCAATGGTATCGGCAAATTTTTGATCGACCAATGGCTCTCCATCGACGAAATTGAAGCAAGTCTGCTCGCCTACCACCATCAATTTTCAAAGAAAGACCGACCATGACACTTCATCTCTCTTCTCCTGAAAACGCAAAGCTCGAAGGGGACATCATGCTGCCAGGTTCCAAATCCGAAAGCAACCGCGCGTTGATCTTGCAGGCGATTTCCAAAGGGTTGATTCAGGTGGAGGGCATTTCGGAGGCGAAAGACAGCCAAATTTTGCAGCAGCTTTTGCGGGAAAATCCGGAAACCATGGATGTAGGCCATGCCGGCACGGCGATGCGGTTTTTGACCGCCTACCTCGCATTCAGGCCCGAAGACAAGCTCCTCACGGGCAGCGCGCGCATGCAGGAGCGCCCGATCGGGCCGCTTGTGAATGCGCTGCGCACGATGGGCGCCGAAATCGCCTACCTCGGTGAGAAAGGCTACCCTCCCCTGCTGATCTTTGGACGCAATGCGAAATTTGGCGAATCTGAAGTGGTCCTGCCCGGCAATGTCAGCAGCCAATTTGTCTCTGCCTTGCTCCTGATCGCCTATCAGCAGCCCGATGGCTTGCGCATTCGCCTTGTGGGCGAGGTGTTGTCGCGACCTTATATTGAGATGACCCTCGAACTGCTTTCGCGGTTTGGCATTCAGCATACTTGGGAGGGCGACACGATTCATGTGCCCAAACAACAGCTTCGTTCAGGCACATTCAAGGTCGAGGCAGACTGGAGCGCGGCGAGTTATTGGTTTTGTGTGACGGCCTTGGCAAAGTCTGCAAAAATCAATCTCCACGGCCTTAGAAGAGAATCTTTGCAAGGTGACAGCGTTGTTGCTGCCAAAATGGCCGACCTGGGCGTACAGACGAATTGGCAGAAGGATATTTTGCAGCTGACAGGTCACGGCCCCATCCGGCAGAATATTCATTGGGATTTCTCGGATTGCCCTGATCTGGCGCAAGGTATGATCGTGGCTGCCGCAGCCTTGGGCGCCAAACCGACCTTCACCGGATTGCAGAGCCTCCGCATCAAGGAAACGGACCGCATCGCTGCCCTGCAGACCGAGTTGGCCAAGTTTGGCATTCAGCTGATGGAGGAAAACAACCGATGGTGGTTGGAGGGCCAATTTGTTTCGAAGGAGAATGTCATTTCAACTTATCAGGACCACCGCATGGCCATGGCCTTTGCCCCGCTTGCGCTTTGCACGCCAAGCATCTCGATTGCCGAGGCAAACGTCGTCGAAAAAAGTTACCCAAGCTTTTGGACGGATCTGCAAAAGGTAGGCTTGGCCGTCAGCGCATAAAAAAAGCGGCAAGAACTGAATCCCTGCCGCTTTTCACAGAATCAATCAATCCTTAATTCTCAAATTGATAGCTTCCCAAATCGTCCTTCAGAAACTTGCGGGCGATGTGAATACGATTTTTGACCGTTCCAATGGGGATATCAAAATATTCAGCGATCTCGTGGTACTTAAAACCCTTGAAATGCATCATGAAGGGTTCGCGGTATTCGTCTTTCAGGTTTGCAATGGCTTCATTGATGTCTTCCATCGCAAAGCTGCCTGCAGACCCATTCTCCGTTACGCTTCCGGGAGAATTGATATAGTGAAGGTTTTCAGTTGTATCAATGAAGGTATTCCTTCTCACCATCCTGTGGTACTGGGTGATGAAGGTGTTCTTCATGATGGTGTAGAGCCAAGCCTTGAGGTTGGTGCCATCGGCAAATTTCTCACGGTTGGTAATGGCCTTGAGCATGGTCTCCTGCATCAGGTCATCGGCATCTTCGGCATCACGTGTGAGCTTCAGTGCAAACGGACGAAGGAACCTCGACAGGCCTTGTATCTTTGTGTCAAACTCAATTGCATTCATAGTCTTCTCTTTTTTCAGCTCGATAGTCCATTACGACTACCATGATCCAAAGTTGCGCATTCTGTTTAACAATTGCAAGTGTTTGGTTAAACAAAATTTATTAAAAACCATTCTAAACAATTCCACTCACACTATCGCCAAACACACAAAAAGCTATATATCAACGATCTAAATCAGACAACTTTCAAATTTCACTGAAAATTATTTAACGAAAAAAAACATTTCGTTCATCCAGTGCTCTCAAAATGTTCAACAAACGTCTCATGGCAAAAAAGCCATTTCAGCGAAGGGAAAAGCAAATTCCCAACCGAAAATGGCATCCCTGTCAACTTGGCATGGAAAAAGATGGGGAAAAATCAGCCGCGCTCGGCGTACCGCAACAAATCCAGCGGCTGATGCAAGAGAATCACGTTGTCGCCCGTTGTCTTGATATTCGCGACAGCGGCACCCGCGACCAGAAACCTGGATCGGTGAAAGGTCTTTCCCAAGCGCGTCAAATAGGCTTGCGTGCTTTCCTTGGGGGGAACCAGCGTGAGGATGGTAAAAAAGTAATCCGGTTTATAGACTTCGTAAACGGCCGTCAAGTCTTCCTCGGGCAGGTTTTGACCCAAGTAAATGACTTTGTTGCCCCTGGAACGCAACAAAAATGCCGCAAACAACAAGCTTAGTTCGTGCAATTCACCTTCAGGCAGGAACAGCGCGTATTTAGGCACGCCGTCACCTTTGGCAGGTTGTTGCGCATCAATGGCAGCGATCAGCTTCTGACGAATCAGGTTACTGACGAAATGCTCCTGAACCGGCGTGATTGCGCCTGTCTGCCAAAGCATGCCCACCCGCTCAAAAAAAGGATAGATCACCTTGAGCATCGTGTCTTCGAATCCATAGCGCAACGTGCTGTGGGCGATGGCACGCTCAAAACGTTCCTCGTCGAGCTCGATCATCGCCAAACTCATCGTGTTGATCTGATTGGCAAACTCATCACTCACCACGTGCAGATTCTGACAGGCATGGTGAATATCGTCGTGCGACATCTTCGCGATGGCGGAAATCTTGAATCCGTTGCAATTCAGCATCGAGATGCTCAAGAGCAAACGCAAATCCTCATCGTCGTAATAACGGATATTGGTATCTGTGCGCTTGGGCTGCAAAATTTCGTAACGCTGCTCCCAGATACGCAAAGTGTGGGCCTTGATGCCCGAAATATTTTCTAAGTCGCGAATGGAGTACGTTGCCAACTGTGATGAATTTCGTTGAGAACGCAAATCAAGGACAGATTGTTTAGACTTTGTTCAACAATTCTAAACAATACGATTCGAAATGTGCATTGTCAGCTGAATTGATCCAGCCAGTTTGCCATCCGGAGGCAGCAGCACCTTCGATATTGGCCCTTGAATCGTCCAAAAACAGCGTTTCTGCCGCATTCATCCCCATTGCATCCACAACAAAATCGTAGATGTCACGGTTGGGCTTCCGTTTGCCAAGATCAAAAGAAAACCATGTACGTTCCATCAATTCAAACATATCGGCACACTGCGGCCCCCAAATCTCCTGGTGAATCACATTGGTGTTGCTCAGCAGCACGACTCTGAATTGATCCGCCAATTGCTGCACCCAATGCATTCGCCCCGGAATTGGACCCAACAGCAGCGCATTCCACGCCGTATCCAATTCGGCGTCGCTCCCATTGCTGTCGAGCGCCTTTCGCAGCGCAACCCTGAATTCAGCCGGGGCAATCAAACCCATTTCCAAATCCAGCAATAGTGGATGGTCCATCTCGAAAGCTTGTGCTTTTGGACCTGCCAAGGCAGCCAAGCCGGCGACAGTGCGCGCAGGGTCAATGGCATACAGCACGCCGCCGAGATCCAAAATCACATTTTTGACTCCAGAATAGGAATTCGAAGGATTTGACATGGCAGACTTCTTGGTTGCGGATCAATGAAGATGGGAATAGTCCTTGAGGACAGAGCGCAGGAACTGCTCGGCATTCATTGTTTGGGGTGGGGTGATACCCAAAGCATGACAAACGCGGTTGGCGCAGGCGTTGAGCACGCTTTGATCACCTTCCATACGGTGTTGCTTCAATACATCGCGGATGGTGCCGGCATCGGCATCGTCGAGTTTGGAGACTTCGGGAAACAAGGCTTGATAGCCCTCGCGTGTGGGGGCAAGGATGGTATCGGCAAGAGAAACCTTGCGGTCGAGTTTGATCACCGTGGTGCCGGCCATCATGTCGCCAAACCGCTGCCCGCGCGGCGAAAATGCGATCGATCCAATCGCAATCGAACCGTAGAACATGCCCGGATTTACCTCCAAAAGCCTGAAGATCCAACGCAAAAGATAGTTTCCGACGTTGGCGGGACTGCCATCGACGCGTACGACCTTGATGCGCATGGCCATTTTCCCCACACTTTGGCCCCTGAAAAACCATTCGCAGAGCAGATGATAGAGCAAACCGGGCACCGTCGCCAAGGCAATCGCCCCGGAAGAAATGTCCCCCAAGGCAGCGGAGACAACGAATGCAGCGATCAACACGTACACGACGATGATGACAATGTCGATCAGCCACGCCAGAATACGGTCGAAAATCGAGGCCAATTCGTACTCGATTTCGATATTTTGCGATGTGGTTATTTTGATTTTGGTCACTGCGAAAGAATCTATAAATTCAGGCGGTAAAATCCGTAAGCGAAGATAATGAGAGAAACCACGTTCCTCAAACAAAACGAAAAAAAGTGGAAAGAGTTCGAGATGCTCGTTCGCGCCAAGAAGGGTATGGTGCCGCCTGACAAAATCGCCGAACTCTTCATCGAGGTGACGGATGACCTCGCCTACGCGCGTACGCACTACCCTCAAAGCACGACAACGCAGTACCTCAACGGCCTCGCCGGGCAGCTTCACCAGGCCATCGTTCGCAACAAAAAGGTCAAGTCCAATGCATTTCTGAATTTCTGGCGCACTGAACTGCCTGGAATTATGTTTCAGAGCCGCCACAAGCTGCTGTATGCCTTTGTGATTTTTATGGTCGCCGTCTTGATCGGCGCCGTCAGCACCAACTATGACATCAACTTCGCCCGCCTCATCATGGGCGACGATTACGTGGACCACACCATTGAAAACATAGAAAACGGACGGCCCTTGGGCATCTATGCCGAGGCTGGCGAAATAGACATGTTCCTTGCCATTACCATCAACAACATCAAGGTCAGCTTTTTTGCCTTCATCGCCGGATTGGTACTCTCGGCCGGCACAGCCTTCATCCTCTTCCGAAACGGCATCATGGTGGGGGCATTTTTCTCCTTCCTGTTTCAATATGGCTTGGTCAAGGAAACGATTTTGACCGTGTTCATTCACGGAACGCTCGAATTGTCAGCAATCGTGATCGCAGGTGCGGCAGGGTTTGAAGTGGGGCATAGCATTCTCTTCCCTCGAACGTACTCACGGATCGAATCACTCAAAATGGGCGCGATGCGCGGGGTGAAGATTGTCATGGGCTTGGTGCCGGTTTTCATCATGGCCGGATTCCTGGAGGGTTTCGTGACGCGTCATACCGACATGCCGGCGATCGTGAGCCTGGCAATCATCTTCGGATCCTTGGCCTTTATCGTCTATTATTTCATCATTTACCCGCTCCAACTGCATGCTGCACATGCCGACGAGCCGCAATTAGCAAGCAATGAGCCCAGCTACGGAAAGAATTGAGCTGCTGCGCAAGCGCAGCTTCGGCGAGGTAGTCGGCGACACCTTCGCCTTTATTCGGCTGAATCTTGCAGTGATCCTCAAGGTTCACTTCCTTTTTTCATTGCCCGTCATCCTCGTGACGGCAGGGATTTTCCTGCTGCTTTTCAGGGATCATTTTTCCTTGCTCCATACGATCGATTCGGGCCCGTTTGAAGATTCGATTGCGTTCCGTGACGACTTCACCAACAGCGCTGTCTCGATCTTTTTCTCGATGATGGCGATGATTCCGGTGAGTACCACAACATTCCTCATCGTTGACCGCTACTATCACAGTGAGACGGGCAAGGTGACATTCGAGGATGTCGTGTCTGTTGCCAAGCGGAAATATCTGCCTGTATTGGCCGCCAAACTTGTGATCGCCCCGATCATCTTCTTTACGAGCCTCATCCTCGTTTTGCCCGGACTCGCATTCTTCACCTTATTTATGTGTGTCGAATTGTTGATCATTCAGCACAACTTCGGGATCTTCAAGGCCATCGGGAAGTCTTCGAATATCATGACCAAATTTTTCTGGTCGCCTTTCCTGAACAACCTGCTTTTCTTGACGATTTACCTGATTTTCACGGCTTTGATGGCGGTTCCGGTCGGGATTTTGGAAAATGCGTTGGAACTCACGACGACGACCATCGATTTGGACAGTCCTTGGACGATTGTCGTATTGGCCTTGAAAACCTTCAATACCATTCTCGGTTTCATTCTCTACACGATCCCGACGGTGGCGATGGCCTTGATGTATTACTCGATTCGGGAAACGTCAAGCAAGGCAACGATCATGGAAAGGATCCGTGCGATTGGAACGGAAAAGAAGAAAACCCCAACTTATCAGCTCGGCGATGAACAGTACTAAACACATGCTTCGCATTTTGGGCTTGGCGGTACTGCTATTGGGCATCACGCCAAGCACGAAGGCATTTGTGGCAGTTCCACCGCCTCATAACGACTATCAGGAGCGTGGTTTTGACCAGGACAAACTCAAGGAATACCGCGAGAATGCCAAATATCAATACCACCGCGACAAGCCTGAGCCGCCTAAAAGGAAAGCGAAGCCTCGGGAAAAACGCAAATATGTAGACACACAACCGGTCTACCGCGACAGCCCAAGGACTGACTTTTCGGGTGCATTAAAAGGTGTATTTTGGGTCCTCATCATTGGTGCAGCGATTTTTGTCCTGTTTCAATTGCTGAAAATCAACTTCAAAGGTCTCCTCAAGAAAAAATCGGACAAAGCCAAAGTGGTCAAGGAAACTGAAATTCCGGTGGAAGAGGACATCACCAAGATGGAATTTGAAGACCTGCTCCAACAGGCGGTCGATGCGGGACGGTACCGCGTAGCGGTGCGCTTGCTTTACTTGCGCACCTTGCGGCAGCTCACCGATCAAGGGCTCATCCATTGGAAACCTGAGAAAACCAACCATGACTACCTGCGTGAGTTGACCGACAAGCGTTTGCGGCCGGGTTTCAGCGACGTGACCTTGATTTTCGAGTACATCTGGTACGGCGAATTCCCCGTCAACAAAGACGACTTCAACCTCGCCCGCGCTTCTTTCATTCAGTTTGAACAATCAATGCGCCAACCACATGCGGTCTAAAGCTCCCTATATCGTATTGGCCGTTTTGTTTGTCGGCTATATCCTGCTCGAGGTGCTTGGTCCGCAAGCCACGAACTGGACCCCGTCTTATCAGCAGGACAAGGCTACGCCTTTTGGCAGCGAATTGGTTTATCAGCGGCTGCCGGACCTTTTCCCCGATGTCGAAATCAAAACCGTTGAAGAAAGTCCAACCAAGGTCTTGAAGCTCTTCGAAAAAGAGCGCGCCAACTACATCATCATTCAGGAAGAATTCAAAACGGACCAATTTGAAGCCCGCGCCTTGCTTGACTTTGTGCGGCGGGGAAATGACGTTTTCATTGCTGCGAATATCTTTGAGGGTTCCCTGGCGGATTCGCTTTCCGTTGGAAATCTGGAGCAATTCTGGTCGATTTTTGACGATCTGAACAACGACCCGGCCAAGGACGACTATCTCAGCTTCTCGGAGGACTATGATCCTGACCAGAAGCACTTTCCGCTCTTGGACAATGTTGTCTACAACAGCTTTTACACGGGTGGCGACGAGGTGTTGAGCACCAACAAAACCGAACGGAGCATGTTCATCCGCATTGACATGGGCGAAGGCAGCTTCTACCTGCATTCGGTGCCGCTCATGTTTACGAATTACTTCATGGTCGATCCCGTCAACAATCAGTACATCAGCAAGGCCTTGTCCTTTTTGCCGGTGCAAGATGTGATTTGGGACGAATATTTCAAGCCGGGAAAGGTCAAAACGGATTCACCCGTCGGCCATTTGTTGGAGCAACCTTCGCTGCGTTGGGCCTGGATTCTGGCCTTGGTGGGCGTGTTGCTGTTCATGGTCTTCGAAAGCAAACGCAAGCAACGCATCATTCCGGTGATCGAGCCGCTCAACAATACGACTTTGGAGTTCACCAAGACGGTCGGCATGCTCTACTTTGCACACGGCGACCACAAAGACATCAGCGAAAAGAAAATCAAGTTTTTGTTTGAGTACATTCGCAACCGTTGGAGCCTTCCTACCAACGACCTCGGCTCTGATTTCCGTGAGAAGCTCACTGCAAAGTCAGGTGTTCACCGCATGGAAATCGAGCAATTGTTCACGCAAATTGAGCGCATTCACAAGGCAAAAGATGTCGACGAAGAAGCATTGTTGCAGCTTTCACGCTGGATTGACGACTTCTACGCCAAATCGAAATAAAATTCATTCATTTCAATTCTACAACCCAAGGAAAGATAGACGTTCGCATGGATACACCTGAAATGTTTCAAAAGAGCAGGCTCGACCTGACCGAGTTGCGCGATGGCGTGGCACGCATGAAAGAAGAAGTCGGCAAGGTCATTGTCGGCCAAGAAAAAGTCCTCGAATTGCTGATCGTGGCATTGCTTGCCGATGGGCACGTCTTGATTGAGGGTGTCCCGGGTGTAGCCAAGACGCTGACCGCCAAGCTACTCGCCCGCACATTCAGCGTTGATTTCTCACGTATCCAATTCACGCCTGACTTGATGCCGAGCGACGTTTTGGGCACCTCGATCTTCAACCAAAAGACCAGTGACTTCGAATTCCGCCGCGGGCCGATTTTCAGCAACATCGTGCTGATCGACGAAATCAACCGTGCCCCTGCCAAGACGCAAGCCGCCTTGTTTGAGGCCATGGAAGAGCGTCAAGTCACGATGGATGGCACGACCTACAAGCTTGCGCCACCGTTTATCGTGCTTGGCAACCCAAAACCCCGTAGAACACGAAGGCACTTACCGCTTACCGGAAGCACAGCTCGACCGTTTCATCTTCAAGGTCACGATCGACTATCCGAGCCTCCATGAAGAGGAATCGATCATTCGAGGGCACCATACGCGCCAATTTGCCGATCCGGTGTCCATGATCACGCCGGTCATGAGCGCCGACAAAGTCGCTGCCTACCGCGCCAAAGTCCGCGAAATCCATGTCGAGGAAAAACTGATCAATTACATCGCCCGCTTGGTCAATGACACCCGCCAAAACAAATCCCTGTTTTTGGGTGCCTCCCCACGTGCGTCGATCGCGATTCTGAATACTTCCAAAGCCATGGCGGCCATCCGGGGACGTGATTTCATTACCCCTGAAGACATCCGCGAAGTGACATTGCCCGTGATGCAACACCGCGTGATCCTCACGCCTGAGCGCGAGATGGAAGGCCTGAAGCCTGCGGACATCATCCGCGATATCATCCAAAAAATCGAGGTGCCGAGGTAGTGAAGAAATTTTTCCAAAGCCTCTACCTGAGCCCCAGGCTGTTTCTCGCATTGGCAATCAATGTCGAATTGTTCATCAATGCCTACTTTTTGCCACCGGCATTCATCTTTGCGATCGGCGCCTTGGGCTTGACCGTGACGGCATTTTTGGTCGATCTCGCGGTGCTGTACCGCGTGCAAAAAGGCATCGTTGCGCGCCGGAATACCCCCGAAAAACTCAGCAACGGCGACGAAAACGAGATTACCCTGGAACTCGAGAACTATTACAACTTCACGATCAAAACGGAAATCTTCGACGAATTGCCCTTTCAGTTCCAGAAGCGGGACACAAGCTTCCTAGCACAGGTGAGTTCAGGGGCGTTACAGGAGCTCAAATACACCATTCGCCCGACCAAACGTGGCGAATATGAATTTGGGGCGGTGAAGGTCTATGCCAAAACGCCGCTCGGCTTGGTGAGTCGACGCTTTGTCTTCGAGCAGGGCAAAACCTTGCCGGTGTACCCGAGCTACATGCAAATGCGCCAATACGAAATCATGGCGATGAGCAACCGTTTGCAAGACATCGGTGTGAAGCGCATTCGCAAACTCGGACATAGCATGGAGTTTGAGCAAATCCGCGATTATGTGGTGGGCGACGACCTCCGGACCCTGAATTGGAAAGCGACAGCCCGTTCGGGGCGGTACATGGTGAACCAATACACCGAGGAAAAATCGCAGCCCATTTATTGCATGATCGACAAGGGCCGGATGATGAAAATGCCCTTCAAAGGCCTTAGCCTGCTGGATTATGCGATCAACGCCACCTTGGTGATGAGCAACATCGCGATTTACAAGCAGGACAGGGCGGGTTTGATCACATTCGCCGAGGAAATGGGCGTGGTGCTCAAGGCCAAACGCAATGCAACGCAGATGCAGGCCATTACGGAGATTCTCTACAACCAAAAAACGCGGTACCTGGAAAGCGACTTCGAATTGTTGTACACCAACATCCGGCGGCAGATCAATCACCGTTCGTTGATGCTGATTTTCACCAACTTCGACAGCCTATCGGCGATGCACCGGCAGCTTCCCTACCTGCGTCGACTGAACAAAGACCATTTGCTCGTGGTCATCTTTTTTGAAAACACCGAATTGCAGGAACTCATCCTCGCCCCTGCCAATACGACCGAAGAAGTCTATCTCAAAACCGTCGCCGAAAAATTCGCCTTTGAGAAGCGGCAGATCGTGCGGGAGCTGAACCTGCATGGGATCCAATCGATTTTGACCGCGCCGGAGAATTTGACGGTGAATACTTTGAATAAGTATTTGGAGTTGAAGGCGAGAGGGGTGATTTAGAGTGTGAGTGGGAGTACGAGGAAGCAGGCAAAATTGCTATCTTTGGTGAAAATGAAATTGGCATGATCAAGCGACTCGTCGTTGAGAAATTATATGATCGATTTGATTTTGATCTTCATTTCAATGAGGATTTGAATCTATTGACAGGGAGGAATGGATCTGGTAAGACGACGTTGATGAAATTGATGTGGGGGATGCTGAGCGGGAGAATTGGAGATGTAGCCATGTACCCAAGCGTCGAGAACTTATTATTGGAAGTGACCGAAGGAACACTTTTTCAAGGGACGAAAGAAAAGGAACTTCGATTATTTGGACACAACCTTCTTAGCGAGCGTAAATTTGTTGCAAGAGCTGATCTTTCGAAAAATGCCAAAAACATCGGATATTCAATCGGGGATGTCCAACAGATTCTCCCAGGGCGAGTAAGTCAATACCTTGAATCAGCAAGATGCTCACTTTATTTCCCAACTTTCCGCAGGAATGAAGGAGGCTACGAATTTCTCAGCGTCCCGCAACCAGTAGGTCAGAATCCGCTTGCAGATGAGAATTTGGCAAATATGATCCGCGCAGCAAGTAACGGGCCTCGGGAATTCCATGTATTTGTGAATTATTCTTCGACGATTGACATCGAATTTATCATTGCTTCGATACAGGCGAACATTGCAAATCAGACACAAAAACTTGAAAAGGAGCAAAGTGACTTCGTTTTGCAATTGACTGTTAATGTCGAGGGCGATGAAAGAGCAATTCTTCAAGCCATCAGGTCCAAGCAGGAAGAAACGAATGCCAAGGTGGCCGAATTGATGAAGCCGCTCACTAAGCTCTCAGAGATGATTGCGATTCTGTTCAAGGGCAAAGGCGTTCAGGTTTCGGGGAATCTCACCCTGGGCGACAATTTGGAGGCCATTCATTCTGAGCATCTCAGCTCTGGCGAAAAGCAAATGCTCAGTCTTCTTGCCTATTGTTCGATTTGCAAGAACACGATCATCTTTATCGACGAACCCGAGCTCAGCCTCAGCGTAGATTGGCAGCGGCTGTTGGTGCCGATGTTGCTTGACATTCCTAATGGGAATCAATATTTTATGGCTACGCATTCCCCCATGATTTACGCATTGTATCCTGATAAAGACATTTTCTTAGACTCAGACAAAGGAGGAAACTGAGATGCCCGTACCGCAACAAACTGCCGCCGAAATTAGTGCAGAAATGGCTAAGTCTTCTCTTCCCACAGTACTGATTGAAGGCAAGACCGATGCATTGATTTTTCGGAGGATACAAAGCCGCCTCGGCCTAGCGGAATTCACTTTTTTCCCTTGCGGTTCGCGGAGTCACTTGCTCGCCGTTTTTGAGCAATTCCGTCCGAATGTTAGTAGTCGTATTGCATTTTTCGCCGACAGGGATTTATGGTATTTCGATGGTGTACCGGCCAAGTTCTCCGATGTGATCTTCACCTTCGGCTACAGCATCGAGAATGATTTGTATTTCGATGGAAAGGAGCGCTTGGATGAATTACTTGATCCTGGCGAGTTCCAATTCCTACAAATACTCCTTCAGAATGTCTGCAATTGGTTTGGGTTTGAAATTGGACTACGAACTCAAGGAATGGCGCCAGAATATGCAAAACATAGCATCCTCAATCCATTGGTGATACCAAAACAAAAGCCTGACTTTGAGCCAAGTTTTTTGAGTGCAAGAGGCTACTCAATGCCAGAGACGCAACTGCAGGAATTCATCCAACGGGATGAGCTTGCAGGCCTGCAGGGCAAAATTCTGTTTGATTGCTTCAAAAAGGTGTTCGATGATTTCAGGGAAAAGGACCAAGCCAAATTTGCGCATTCCCAACTCCACGAACTCTGCTTGATTGAAGGAATTTCCGCATCAAATCCCACTTCCCGTATCAATCAAATCATCACTGCTATACAACTCAAGTTGCAATAAGGATCTCCATACCAGCACACCGGCCGACCGGCTGCGGCGGGTACTTCGTAAACCGCGTGTCCTCCTTGGCCTTCTCACACATCATAAAAACACTGCCGCGCGCGTTGTTGGTCGTGCGCAGGTGGCGGCAGCGGTGGCAAAGACTTGTGGGAAAGGGCAAGCGATCCATACTGCGAAATTCGGGGGAATGGGTTGGTTTTGCAAGTCGGGTTGCCTGTAAAGGCTAACGCAAAAAGCCTTCCCGATTCAGGAAGGCTTCGTGCTTGCTTCAGACATCAATCCTTACAATGCTTGACTTCGCCGTCGCCATGCTGTTGAATGTACATCAGTTGCGCGGGACCGTAGTAGTGAACAAAACCTTGACCGGAATGACTGATCGAAATCTTCTCCTCGGCAAAGACTTCCACATTGCCTTGCGCCTGATTCTTGAGCGTCAATTCCTTTGCCAGCAAGTCCTTGGCAAAAAGATGGCCTTCGCTTTGGTTTTTGATATCGACGAGCCCGCTCCTGCCTTTCAACGTCACATTACCCTCGGCTTGCAAGAGGACTTTGAGCTGCGGCGTTTGAAAATTCAGCTCGGTATTGCCTTCGGTTTGGACTTTGATATCCAAAGGTGACTGAATGTGAATCAATTGCGGACAAACCACGTCTCCACCTTCGCAGCGCACGACCAAATGATCGAGTTGCCGCAAATAGATCCGCACGACCGCCCGGGTAAAAACTGGAGTGCGCAAAACCCCTTCCGTGGTCACAAACAACGTACTCCCGCTGTTGACCGCGCTGAAATATTCTGCGAGATTTTCGTCCATCTCCACCTCCACTTTCTCCTCATCGGACTGAATCAACTCCGTCAGGCCCTTCACAGCGACATGCAACCGCAAAAAGGAACTCACTTGAAACGTTTTGGAAACCATCGTTCCATTGCCTTGTACTTGTACCATTTGTCTCAGTTTTTTAAATGAAACCATTCTTATCCTGCTTTGAATTGTGTGTACAATCGTTTCAAAAGGTGCGCATCTCATTGTCGAATTGTTGCACGAATTCGATAGGACAAAGATAGCGGGAGTTGAAGGCAACCATTATTATATCAAACGGATAATACTTTATATTTACAGGATCAATATGTGAAATGCCGAAATCACCTTCCAAGGATTCCGAACTTCAGAATTCGCTGCTATCGGAGGGTAAAACCGCTCCCATTTCGTCCTTTTTCAAATTGGAAGACATCATCTTGGAGGCGGGATGCCTACAACGGCGAATGTGGCAGCTCAGCGACATTCGCATCACGTACTATGAAGGCCGACTTGTGGACATCGACAGCACTCTTTTGAAACTGTCCCAACAAACTGTGACGATGCTTTTCGTTCAAAAAGGTGGCATTCGTGTGGAATTCGGCGGAAATGCAGAAGGTCGTTGCCTGAAAACAGCGATGCAGAATTGTTTCTATTCGGCGAATGAACCGGTGCAAGTGTGGTCGGAGGAATTGGAGGTCGGGTTTTGGTGCATTGAATTTTCGAAGGCGTGCTTTTTGGAATATGCTTTGGAAGCTACTCCGTCTTGGGGCGAATTCACTGCCGCCATCGACCAAAATCAGGCCTCAACATTGTTGTCGCGCTCTGCATTTCTTGATTTGTCGATCCAATCCTGTTTGCAGAGCATCTTGAATTCGACCGGAAATTCGAGATCCTCGCGGCTTTTTCTACGGGCAAAAGTGCTTGAACTGCTGGCACATCAAACTGAATGCAGTGAATCACAAAACACTACCATTCAACGCTTTGTCAAGAAGGACTACGACCGCGAACGTCTTCTATTCGCCAAAGAATACCTGCTGAAATCGATGGCCCTCCCTCCTTCCCTCCCCGATTTGGCGCGTATCGCAGGCATCAACGAATTCAAATTGAAGAGGGGCTTCAAGGAAATGTTTGGGGATACCGTTTTTGGGTTCTTGGCCAAAACGCGGCTCGCGCTCGCAAAAACTGCGCTTGAAAAAGGACAACAAACGGCCTCTGAAATCGCCTTCGAATTGGGTTTTTCGTCGTTGCAGCATTTTAGCACGGCATTCAAAAAGCAGTTTGGGGTTTCCCCGCGGCATTTTGCGAAGGACTGAATCCGTCGTTCCGATTCCATGTTTTGCAAGCTCCTCCCAATGGCCTATTTTTGGCGCACATTATAAGGTAGGCTGATGAAATTTTTGGAAGTCAAGCTGGGCGACAAGGCCTTGATTCGTGAGTTTTTAATGCTCGCAGTCCGCATCTACAAGGATGATCCCCTGTGGATCAGGCCTTTGGACAAAGATATTGAAGCGGTATTCGATCCCAAAACCAATAAATTTTGGCGTCATGGAAAGGCAATCCGCTGGATTTTGCAAAATGACAAGGGCGAAACAGTAGGCCGTGTTGCTGCGTTCATCAATGAAAGGACCGCAAACACCGAAGAGCAGCCCACGGGCGGTATGGGCTTCTTTGAATGCATTGACGATCAGGCAACAGCCAATCTCCTCTTTGACAAATGCAAGGAGTGGCTCACGGCAAACGGCATGGAAGCCATGGACGGCCCGATCAACTTCGGCGAACGCGAGGCGTGGTGGGGTTTGCTCTACGAAGGTCGCTATGAGCCTGTCTATCAGATGAATTATCAGCCGGAATACTACATCCCGCTTTTTGAGAACTACGGTTTCCAAACGTACTTCAAACAGCATGTTTTGTACCGTCCGGTTTTGGAACCGATGCAGGAACGGTTCAAGGAAAAGGCTGACATGGTCGCAAGGGATCCCAATTACCGCTTTACGACGCTGAAAAAGAAGGAAATCGCCAAGTTTGCAGAAGACTTCCGCGCGATTTTGAACGGTGCCTGGACGGGGCACGCCGGCTTCAAGCCCATGCGCAAGGAGCAAAGCGCATCCATCATGAAAAAGCTCAAGCCGATCCTCGCCGAAGAACTGGCGATTTTTGGGTACTACAAAGACGAGCCCATCGCCTTTTTCATCATGATTCCCGACATGAATCAGGTTTTCAAGGACTTCAACGGAAAATTCGGGTTGATCGAGAAGTTGCGGACGCTTTGGCGCATCAAAATGCGGAAGATTACGAAATGCTACGGCATCGTTTTCGGCATTGTCAAAGAGCATCAAGGCAAGGGCGTCGATGGCGGATTGATCAACCATGCGCGCGAGGTTTTGCAGCCGATGAACCACTGGAACCACATGGAAATGATCTGGATCGGGGATTTTAATCCGAAGATGCTGAACGTCGGCTACGGCATCGGCGGCCGCGACTACAAGATTTACCATACGTTGCGGTACTTGTTTGACCGCACCAAGCCGTTTAAGCGCCTTCCGATCATTGGGGAGAAAGCTAACCCAGAAGGCGTTTCAGAGTGAGCGAAAGCGCGAGTTCGGGAATTTAGCGAAGGGGGCGCTCACACTTTGTTTTGGGTAGCGCCCCCTTCGCATTAGGGCTTTTCTTACGGTAGCGCCACCTTCGCTTTCGCACTTTGCTTTCGATCGCAAGCCCTTCTCGATCAGGCCAAGTACATCAAGTTGCAGCCACGCAACTCGGCATTTTCGAGGCGACCCAGCACTTCAAAACTTCCGTCAGGATGTACGAGACCACAGTCGTCGGTGGCGATGAAAGCACAGGAATGGAGATTGGCGAGATCAATCACGTTGATGCGCCCGACCTCGTTGAAGGGGAGCTTTTTGGTAGGATTGTAAGGATCGGTGATAACGATCCGCATCCAAGGTGGGCATTGAAAACGTTGATTTCCCGTGGAATAGGCTTGGCTCAGCAATTCGGTCATGCCGTATTCCGAATGAATTTTTTCCAAAGAAAACGCGTCGGCGAGCAGGCGATGCAATTCGCTGCGCGTCATTTCCTTGCCTCTTCCTTTCATGCCACCGGTTTCCATCACAACGGTATCGGGTGGCAAAGCAAAGCCATGACTTTCAGCGAAATCGAGTAAGGCAAAGCTGACGCCGATCAAAAGAATTCGTTCTCCGCTTTCAGCCGCCTCCGCCAATCCTTGTCGAAGCGCCTCAAAATTGTACAGGTAAAAGCCGCTGCCGGGGAGTCCGAAGGCTGTGATCCATTCCTTGACCATGTGCACGAGCGAGCTATCGCCGCGCTCGAGATAATTGGGAAGCAAAGCGAAAATCGCCCATTCCCTTTCACCATAAAATTGCCTGAAACCGGCCAATGCCGCACGGTCATACAATGCCAAATCACGGACAAAGTGCCTTGATGTGGCCTCTCCCGTGGTCCCACTGCTTCGGAAAATGGCCTGAGGTTCCCATTCGTCTCCGCTTCGCAGTTCAAAATCTTTGAAAAAGCGAATCGGAATAAACTGCATTTCAGATTCTCCCAACAATTCGCAGTAGCGCCGAATGACAGGATTTTCGCGGAGTTGATATTCCCAAATCAGCTGCGAAAGGGCATCAAAATCCAATTCGGGTGCAAAAATCGCATTACCATCGGGACAAACCTCGCTCATGCGACAAAGTTAGATCGAATTTCAGAATAAGAAGTTGAGCGCTCGAGGAAGACGGACCGGTCAACTGCCCCAGCCATTGCAGGTATTGCGGGAAGCGCTGGAGCTCGCCTTGTGGGTGCGACCGCTTTCGGCGCCGTAGCTGAAGTGAACGGTGACCAAAACTTCGTCGATTTGAGGCCGGGCAATGACGCCGCCCCCCATCACAGAAATGGCAACGCCAAATCCGGGGGCATTCACCTCCTTGATCGTCCAAGGTTGGTCCCAATCCGCGATTTCGTCACCGTAGTAGGCAGCAGTCCAATTGTCATCCCAAAGGTCGGGTGCATGCAGGTCTGCGCCTGTAGCCACGCCTGCCCGCATGAGCCGCACGGATTTGTCTACAATCCCCTCTGCGACATCACCTTTGCGAATGATGACCACCTCAATCCCCTCGACGCGCGCATCGGCAGGCAAGGCAAATCCGAAGTTGCTGATTTTGAGTGTTTGCGTAAACTGCCCCTTGGTCAATGGCGCGGCGTAGGTGCGGTCTTCGTTGTCGTCGCAGCGGGCATTCGAAGCCTCAGACCAGAACATTCCCGGTCCTGCCTCTGAAACAAAAGACTTCCCGCAAATTGGCCCGGCAGCATTGGCTTGGGCATTCAGAAGATTATTTTGAAATAACATCCCCATGCAGCATACTGCCAATGCGATTTTCCCGATTTCAGGATATAATTTCATCATTGCTTTAAAAGCTCAAAAACCGATTCAACCTTGAATCCAATCCAAAAAACAACAGAGGGGGACACACCAATTCCGAACACAATTTAGAACGCATCCGCCCCGCTTCCCAACTTTTCTTATTCACAATTTACCCCCAGAAAACGCAATTCAGGGATTGCAACCACCTGATATGCGTCAAATAGGAAAAGGCTTCTTATCTTCGGACGAAATTTTTCAGGTCCAAAATGATCCCGTACAACCCCAAAAATTGGTTCACGCTCATTTTCGCTGGGAGCAAGTCCCAGTTGATGAAAAACATGCTTCCCAACCTTATCGGGATCGGGATTGCTACGGGTGTTTTTATCTGGCTCATGGAGGATATCATCGAAGCCCATGTGCCTGAAGGGATCAACGTGCATACCTTTGTGGGGATCGTGCTGGGCTTGGTACTCGTTTTCCGCACGAATACCGCTTATGACCGCTGGTGGGAGGGTCGACGATTGATGGGCGCATTGACCAATCATTCGCGGAATCTGGCCTTGAAACTCAATGCGATTTTGCCGGTAGAGGACCGAGAAGCCCGACAGTTTTTTGCGAAGACTATCCCCAACTTCTATTTTGCGCTGAAGGAGCACCTCCGTGACGGGGTTATCACCGAAGAACTGCACCTCGATGACATGTCCTATGCCGATGAAATCGACAAAGTGCGCCATATTCCCAATCTTATCGCAGCCCATTTGCAGCAACGCATCACCGCATTGTTGCGCGACGGGGTGATCCAAGGCGAGCAATACCGCGTCCTCAACGACGATGTCGTGGCCATGATCGACGTCTGCGGCGGCTGCGAACGCATTCAAAAAACGCCCATTCCGATTTCCTATAGCATTTACATCAAAAAGGTCATCTTCATCTACCTCCTTTCGATGCCACTGAGCACGATCCATACATTGCACTATTATTCGATCCCCATGGTGATGTTTACGACCTACGTGTTGACGGGTATCGAATTGCTCGCCGAGGAAATTGAAGATCCATTTGGACACGATTACAATGACCTGGACACCGACGGCATGGCAGGTCGCGTGCGTGCAAACGTGCAAGAGGTGCTTTTTGGAGGAATGGGCATCGAACATCCAGTCGAAAAAGCAGCTGTCTAGGAGAAAAACGGCATATTTGAGTGTGAAAAATACACGCCTTCGCGTCGGGTTATCCTATTTGTCCGTGTTTGCAATGGCAATTTTGGCGTGTTTACCCATGCAAAATGCAATCGTTGCAACGCTGGTGTTTGGGTTGTTGGGATGCATTTTGATCCTTGAAATGAAGTTCAATGTTCCATCGCTAAGTGGAACGGGAAAAACCGCATTGGGATTTGCTTTGCTCTGTTTGATCTGGGGCATGGTCGTTGCCCCCTTCAGTCCACATCCCTCAATTTCAATTCCTTACATGCTGAATCTCTTTGGCCTATCGATGGCAGGATTGGCAATGGGTTTGAGAGTCGATACGTTGTTTTGTAAAAAACACATCCTGTTTGGCGCAATCGCCCTATCCGCCATCCTGGTCTATAGCCTTGTGAGGTTCAGTACATTCAACAAGGTTGGTTCGTCCCCGTTTTTTCAAGACACGAATCTCCTTTCCGCTGCCGCTGCTTTACTCTTGCCAGGGCTTGGCGCCATCGGTTGGTCTGATCGTCGAAAATGGACGGGTTGGTCGGCCTGGGGAATGGTTTTATTGTTCATCGTAGCCGTGGCCGTTTTTCGTTCCCGTGGTGCATGGCTAAGTCTCATCGCGGTTGGCCTCATCTTTCCGGTGTTTTTGATGTCCAAGAAAATGCTCCGAATTGGCTGGATCATCGGTGCAATACTTATCTGCGTTACCTATTTCACGTTTCGCACAACCCTTGCGGCAACAACCTATGTATCGCGCGATGCCATCGGACAACTGAAGTCGATCGGGGAATTGAAAAACGACTTCAGCAACCGCGAACGACTCATGCGTTGGGAATGTGCCTGGCGAATGGCAATCGATCAACCTATCCTGGGCCAAGGCCCTGGATGTTATCCCTCGACATTCAAAAATTTTCTGCGGAGTCCCGAAGAAATGGAACGCATCAGCTACTGGTTTGGCTGGCGATTTGGAGCGCATTCCGATAGCCTTAACCTGCTTGCAGAAACGGGATTTGTGGGATTTTTTGCATTCATAGGAATGCTATTTGCCACCGGGGTGCTTGCCATTCGTAGAATATTGAACGTAGAGCAGGGATTTACGGTGAAGGCCGGGGTGATGCTGGGCCTGTTGACCTGGGTAGTTCATGGCTGCTTTAACGACCTTTTGAGCAGCAGCTTCCTCGTTGTATGGGGATTTTGGATGATCGGATATCAGTTGCGGACTGATGATGAGCACATTACACCATCAAAGGAATAGCTGTAACAACCTTGTCCCGCTCTGGCAATTGCAACATCCATTCGCCAAGAAAAAACTTATCTTTGAACCAAAACAAGGGTAAAAATGAAGAATATCCGTGTCGCCGGCGCTGCCGTGAACCAAACTCCCCTCGACTGGGAAAACAACCTTCAAAACCTGATCGCTGCCGTCAAGGAGGCCCGCAACCAAGAGGTTTCGTTGCTTTGCCTTCCGGAATTGGCCATTTGTGGCTACGGCTGTGAGGATACCTTTTTCAGCAGTTATGTTTTGGAGCGCTGCCTCGACGGCCTGCGCCGCATCGCCGCCGAATGCGAAAACATCATTGTCTCTGTCGGCTTGCCGATGGAACTGGAAAACTGCCTTTACAATGTCTCGGCTTTGATCCAAAACCGCGAAATCCTTGGTTTCGCAGCCAAACAGGAACTTGCGGGCGATGGTGTGCATTACGAACCACGTTGGTTCAAACGTTGGCCCGACAATTTGGTCCTCGGCTTCGAAATGGATGGCGAGGAATACCCATTTGGCGACATCATTTTTGAAATCGACGGCATTCGAATCGGTTTTGAAATTTGCGAAGATGCTTGGAATGGCGTGCGACCCGCGCAGGATCACTACTTGCACAATGTCGATATCATCCTGAATCCCAGTGCTTCGCACTTTGCATTCGGCAAAAGCAAGGTCCGCGAAAAGCTGGTTGCAGAGACCACCCGCGGCTTTTACTGCGCTTACGTCTACAGCAACCTGCTCGGCAACGAAGCCGGCCGCATCATCTATGACGGCGAAATCTTGATCGCCCAAGGCGGCAATATTCTCGCCAACAACCAACGGTTTTCGTTCAAAACCCACCAAGTGGTGAGTGCCGTGTTGGATGTGCAATCCATTCGCCGCCAAAAGAAAAAATCCTTCAATTTCGAGCCGATTTATCCCGACAACCTCATCCACGGGATCAGCGAAATTCCGTCTGTCGAAAGCGGCTACTCCGATGCGGTGGTGACTTTGTCGCATATGAGCAAGGAGGAAGAATTTCACAAAGCCTTGGCCTTGGGGCTGTTTGACTACATGCGCAAAAGCTATAGCCGCGGTTTTGTGGTTTCGCTTTCCGGAGGAGCCGACAGCAGCTGTTGCGTGGCGATGGTCTCGGAGGCGCTCAAAATGGCGCGCAAGGAACTGGGAGACGAGGTCTTCCGCAAGCGACTGTCTTACATGGATTTGGGCGACTTGGACACGATGAATTCGCGGTTGCTCACGACAGTCTATCAGGAGACCGACAACAGTGGCGAGGCGACGGAAACGAGCGCCCGCGAACTTGCAAAAAGCCTCGGCGCCACCTTTTATATGTGGAATGTCCAGAAGCTGTACGACGAATACACGACGCTCGCAGAGGGCAGCATTGGCCGGCCATTGGACTGGAAAACGGACGATATCACCTTGCAAAACATCCAAGCACGTCTACGTTCGCCGGGCGTATGGATGCTCGCCAACATCAACAATGCCTTGTTGTTGACGACAAGCAACCGCAGCGAGGCCGCGGTCGGCTACGCCACCATGGACGGCGACACCTCCGGCGGATTGGCGCCGTTGGGCGGCATCGACAAAGCATTTTTGCGCGGATGGCTCATCTGGGCACAGCAAACGCAAGGCATCGAGGGCCTGCAATACGTGAACAAACTCGCGCCGACGGCGGAGTTGCGTCCGGCAGAAAATGCCCAAACCGACGAAGGCGACCTCATGCCCTACCCCATCCTCGACAAAATCGAAAAAGCGGGTATCCGGGACTACAAAAGCCCGGTCGAGGTGTTCCATACCCTGCGCGGCATTTGCGACGACGCTTCGCTCAAGCGCTACATCAAGAAATTCTACAGCCTCTGGGCCAGAAATCAATGGAAACGCGAGCGCTATGCGCCAAGTTTCCACCTCGACGACGAGAACCTGGATCCGAAGACGTGGTGCAGGTTCCCGATTTTGAGCGGTAGCTTCAGGGAGGAATTGAAGGAGTTGGAGGAGGTTTTGTAGGTTAATCAAAGGTCTGGTAAATTAATTATTATCAAGGAATTGCCATTTTTGATCACAATCCCATGAGTCTCCAAGAAGAATTCCACTCCTACCGCAGCCGCATGAATGCCCGGATTTTGGGCAGCGATTCCAAGGTTTTCAAGCGTCTTTGGAGTCTCGATACGCTCACTTACCAAGACGAAGGCGTGTTGGACAAGAAGACCAAGGAGCTCATGGGGCTTTGCGTTTCGTTGGCGATGCGCTGCGACAGCTGCGTCAAATACCATATTGAAGAAGCCCTCAAGGCAGGGGCAAACGAAGCAGAGATCGTCGAAACCTTCGAAATCGCCACCGTTATCGGCGGATCGATCGTGATCCCGGAACTGCGGCGCGCATTTGACTATCTCGACGAGCTGCTTTCTACCGATTCGGCCGACTCCTGAGAATTTCCTATCTTGAGCCTCGGATCGAATAATTGGTATGAGAAAACTTTACTTTCTGGCTTTAGCGCTATTGCTGATTTCGCTGAATTCATTTTCGCAAACTATTGTAAACGAAGCGTTTAATTCCGGAATTCCCGGAACATGGACCATCGTCAATGGCGGAGGCCCCGTCGATACATGGTTTGGGACCACGAACGGCTACAATGGGAATACGTTGAATGGAACGCAATTCGCATTCGTCAACAGCGATGCTGCTGGTAACAATCCCCACCCTTTGTTGAGCGAACAATTGATCACGCCGACGTTCAATGGGAATGCCTATTCGACGATTTTCCTCGAATTTGACCAGTATTACCATGTCTACAGCACCGATCGCGGTTATGTCGAGGTTTGGAATGGCACTTCGTGGATCGTACTGAACACCCTCAGTGCCAACACTGGCGCTTGGAATGCCCCCAACCATGCGACCTACAACCTTACCGCCTACCGCAACGCAGCAATGAAAGTGCGCTTCCGCTACGAAGACAACAACGTCTGGGCATGGTGGTGGGCTGTGGACAATGTCGAGATTTATGCGCCTCCCGCGAATGATGCACACCTCACGACCGTGGCGATTCCCACAAGTCAATGCGCTTATTCCGCCAATGAAGCGATCACCATCACCGGCATCAACGACGGAACGCAACCGATTACCTCACTGCCAGTCAGGTACCGCATCAACGGGGGCGCAACGGTCAATGAAACCTATGCTTCCACGATTGCTCCCGGCGCAACTTTCAATTACACATTTACGACGCCGGCCAATCTTTCCGCTGCGGGTGTGTACGTGATTGATGTCTGGACTTCACTTGCTGGAGATGCCATTCTCACCAATGACAGCATCGTCGGCACCACAACCAAAAACCACATCAGCGTTTCGGCATTTCCCTACACAGAAGATTTCGAGACCAATACGGGTGGATGGTTTGTTACGGGAATACTGCCAAGTTGGGCTTGGGGCACACCGGCCAAAACGGTGATTCAAGGCGCCTCTTCGGGTCAAAAAGCGTGGGTGACAGGCGGATTAGGCGCAGGAGATCATGGAAACAACGAACGCAATCAAGTCGAAGGCCCTTGCTTGGACTTCAGCAATACGCCCGGACCTTGGATTGGCTTGGACGCGTGGTGGAACGCAGAATTCAGCTGGGATGGGGCCAACCTGCAAACCAGCATTGACAGTGGGCAGACTTGGCAAAATGTCGGGCAGTTTGGGGACCCCTACAATTGGTACACAGACAATTCCATTGACGGATTGCCTGGAGGAACCAACCAAGGTTGGTCAGGAAGAAACAGCAGCAACAACGGCAGCGGCGGATATGTACGTTCCGTGCACAGTTTGGCCAACTTGGCTGGCGAACCGGCAGTGTTGTTGCGGGTAGCATTTGGAAGTGACGGATCGGTGGTGGATGATGGATTTGCCTTTGACAACCTCACCGTCGCAAGGCAACCTGTTCTTTATCTTGGCCCAGATACAACGGTCTGTGATTCGGTTACCCTGGATGGCGGCAATGGATCGGCATGGGTTTGGAGCACTGGAGATTCCACACAGTTCGTCAGTGTCGATACAACTGGAAATTATACTGCCACGATGTTTGACCAATATGGATTCCCCACGCAAGACGTCATCCATGTGACCGTCGAAGGGCCACGCACTTGGGACTTGGGCAACGACAGCAGCTTCTGCATCGCAAACAGTGCCACGCTCCTTGCAGGCGCTGGCGCGCAAGGCTACCTCTGGTCAGATGGTTCCACATCGCAGCAACTGACCGCGACCGCAAGCGGGACCTATTCGGTCACTGCCACAAGTGCAGCGGGTTGTATGCGGTCAGATACGATCCAATTGGCATTTTCGGACCTTTCTGCTGGAATTGACATGCTTGCCACGACCATTTGTCGCGGCGTACCGTTTCCATTCCAGGATTTTTCCACGGGTAATCCTACGAGTTGGTTGTGGGACTTTGGCAATGGCAACCTCAGCGTGAACCAAAATCCGACCACGGTCTACATGGCGGGAGGTACTTTTGTCGTGAATCTTGAGGTCAGTGATGGATTGTGCGTCGACGATACCTCTGTTACGGTCTTGGTTGAAGTTTGCACGGGAATTGAAAACGATGCAACATCGGGCCCCAATGCCTATCCGATTCCTGCCAATGACTGGCTTTTCCTTGATGGACTGGAAAACATCCAAGAGGACTTGAAACTGACGATTTTCGACTTGTCAGGCCGCATAATCGAAACTTTTACGGTGCAAGAAGGCAATGCGCAAAAAATCCATATTGAGGTAAAAGCATGGCCTGATGGAGTTTATTTTGCCCATTTGAAGGGAAACAACATGGATTGGAAACAGAAGTTCATGGTGCGTCACTAAGCGAACATACTTTTGTTGAGGCTTATTTTCGTGAGAATGATTAACTTGCGGGCAGTTCGCTTGAACTGTCTATTCAGCTATTAATCAGAGTATGAGAATGAAATTCAACACCAAATCACTCTTTGTAAGTCTTGCTTTCGGTGTCTTCGCATTGGTTGGCTTCCAATTGGTGCAAGCCCAATACTGCTTGCCTGTTTATGGCAATCAGTGCACCAGTGATGATTATATCAACCAGGTGACTTTTGCAGGGATCAACCAACTCGGCAGTGGTTGCGGCACGCCAGGCGCGAGCAACTACACCAACTACAGTGGCCTGTATACCGCCAATGTTGTAGCGAATCAACCCTACACAATCACCTGCGCTCCCGGCCCTACTTGGGGGCAGTATTTTGTGGCTATGATCGACTTGAACCATGACAATGACTTTGCCGACGCCGGTGAGTTTTTTGACATTGGCTATTCCTTGGGCGGCGGAACCGTAAGCAATACGATTACTGTTCCATGTTTTGCGCTCACAGGCCCTACAAGACTGCGCGTGATGTGTCAATATTCCAATACGCAATTGACACAACTGGACATTTGTAACCCCACGTTGAGTTTTGGCGAAGTGGAAGATTACAACATTGTGATCACGCAACCTACGACGACCGATGCAAGGCTCTTGCGCTTCGTTTCGCCTGTTTCTGCCTGCGGCATGACTTCCAATGAAACAGTGAGTGTCAGAATCGCCAATGTCGGTGGTCAGACCATCAACGGATTCACCGTTTGCTACCGCATCGGACTGAATGCACCTGTTTGCCAAACAGTCGCTACAGTGATTCCGGTTTGTGACTCGGTGCTGCATACATTTTCAGTGCCAGCCAACCTTTCTGCGCCTGGACAATACAACTTCAAGGCTTATGTCACTGCTGCTGGCGATCTCTTGCATGCGAATGACACTGTCAATAACCACATCGTCGACAACATTCCTGTCATCGGTTCGCTGCCCTACAGCGAAAACTTTGACGTTACCAACGGTGGCTGGACTGCCAGCGGCGTCAGCAGTTCTTGGGCTTGGGGAGTCCCTTCGGGCATCTTCATTCCTGCAGCAGCATCGCCCACCAAGGCTTGGGTCACCAACCTTACCGGTCCGCACAATATCGATGAGACTTCCTACTTGACCTCCCCATGCTTCAACTTCACTTCGCTGACAAACAGTCCTTACCTTGCATTTTCGCACATTTTTGAGACGGATGGTTTTTCTGACTTTGACGTAGTGGAGGTCAGCACGAATGCAGGAGCGACTTGGACCAAAGTCGGAACTTTTGGCAGCGGAAACAATTGGTACAACCAGCAATTTGGTGACTATTGGTCAGGAACTTCTGGCGCTTCTGGGGTTTGGCAATCTGCTGACCACCAATTGACTGGCTCAGCAGGATTCAGCAGCGTTCGCTTCCGATTTGCCTTCACGTCGGATGCATTTACAAGTCTGGAAGGAGTCGGCATCGACGATGTCAAATTGGTCGACACGCTCAAAAATGCGGGAGTCGTGGCATTTGTTGCCCCAACCAACGGATGCCAATTGAGTTCTACCCAAGCGGTTTCCGTTTCCATCAGGAATTTCGGATCACATACAATCAGCAATGTTCCTGTCTGCTACAAATTCCAAGGCGGTGCGGCAAACTGCGAAGTAGCTGCAGGCCCAATTGCGCCAGGCGCAACCTATACCCATACTTTTGCGACGACGGTCAACATGGCCGCTCCATTGGCCTATACCCTCCAAGGCTATACCAATTGGGCCGCCGATTACAATCGTCGCAATGACACGGTAAATACCATCGTGCAAAGCTTCCCCGTCGTCAGCACCTTCCCTTACAAAGAAACGTTTGAAGCTGGAACAGGCGGCTGGGTAAGCGGTGGTACTTCAGGCAATGACTGGGCACATGGCACCCCTGCCAAAACCACCATCATCGGCGCAGCCTCCGGCACAAAGGCTTGGGTTACGGGTGGCCTAGGCACAAACCCCTATCAGGACAATGCCAATAACTGGGTTGAAAGCCCCTGCTTTGACTTGACTACATTGTCAAGTCCTTGGGTCATGGCCAAAATTTGGTGGAATGCCGAATTCTCCTGGGATGGTGCAGTCCTTGAGGCCTCTACAAATGGTGGTACAAGCTGGACTGAAATTGGCACATTTGGAGATCCATTTAACTGGTACACCGACAACTCCGTCAACGGCTTGAGCAGCAACGGCGGAACTGGAAACGGTTGGTCTGGTCGTGCATCAAGCACCAATGGTTCTGGAGGCTATGTTTTGGCCAAACACGAAATCGCCGCTTTGGCCGGGCAAGCAAACGTGCGTTTCAGAATGCACTTTGCAACCGATGCCTCGGTGGTGGATGATGGATTTGCCTTTGACGACTTTGTCGTGGCTGATCCTCCTACCGTCGATTTGGGTCCCGATACCGCGGTTTGCGCTGGTGTGACGCTCAATCCAGGCCTTACAGGTGGCACATTTGCATGGACCGGTGGTGCAACCACACCAACATTGGCGGTTTCAACGGCTGGAACCTACATCTTGGAATACACCGATACGTTGGGATTGTCAGCCTCTGATACCATTGTAGTATCCTTGTCACCAACGCCTACTGTCAATCTTGGCGCAGATCAAACGGTTTGCCAAGGAGATACGAACTGCTTCACCTTGAATCCGAACCTTTACTCCAATATTCAATGGAGCACCGGCGCCACCACCAACACCATTTGCGTTTCCACGGCTGGCGACTGGACCGTGACCGCTGAAGATGCATTAGGTTGCGTTTCGTCGGATACAGTTACCACTACCGTTGTCGCGATTCCGACTCCGAGCCTGGGGGCAGACACCACACTTTGCCTCGGCGATACAATCTGCTTCGCATCCAACTGCGGCCCGAATCATACCTATATCTGGAGCACGGGCGCAACGACTTCGTCGATTTGCGTGACTACCATTGCAGGCTATTGGGTGCAGTGCATCGACAACAACGGATGCGTGGGTGGTGACAGCGTTCTTGTGACGCAAGGCGCTTTGCCGGTCGCAGTTGGCAGTGCCGACACGACCAACTGTCCGATCATACAGTTCATCAACGGCTCTACCGGCAATGCCGTGACTTGGGACTTTGGCGACGGCGGTACCTCGACGCAAAGTACCCCAAGCCACGATTACACCGCAGCTGGCAATGGCAGTTACACCGTGACCTTGGTTTCGATCAATGACTGCGGCACCGATACCACCACAATTCAAGTTGACATCAACTGCTTGGTGAGCATCGGAACGGCAATGGACAATCAATTGCGGTTGTTCCCAAATCCAAACCGCGGCCAATTCAAGTTGGAAACCACCCTCACGGGCGATGCGCCCGTGAATGTGACCATCACCGACTTGCACGGCAAAGCCGTTTATCACCACGATTTTGGACAGACGGCGGGTAGATTCTCTGAGCAGATCAACCTGCAAGACCAAAGCAAGGGCGTTTATTTCGTCAAATTCGAAGTAGGCGGACAAGTGACGGTCAAAAAAGTAGTGCTTCAATAACCACTCCTTTAGCTGAAAAACCCGCAGGTGGCGTTTGCTGTCTGCGGGTTTTTGTTTGCGTGGAATTCCCTACGAATTTGTCGTTTCCAGAATCCGCGCATCCGCGTATATTTGAGCATGAAACTCCGTATTTCCCTGTTATCGTTGGTTTTGTTGATCGCATTTGTCGGTTGCAAAAAATTTGACCCCAAGGAGCAAGCCGATTTGGATGCGCAAATCATTGCCGATTATTTGGCTTCCAATTTCCTGACTGCCGAGTCCTCGGCTTCTGGCTTGCATTGGATCATCGATTCTTTGGGAACCGGCTCCTATCCTGATCTTTCGAGCACGGTCACGGTTGCCTACTCTGGTTACTTTACCGATGGGGGAGTTTTTGATGAAAGCTCCGATTCAGGAGCAACATTTCCGCTGACCGGCGTGATCGAAGGTTGGCAGGAAGGTATTCCAAAATTCAAGGAAGGCGGCGCCGGCACACTGATCATTCCATCGGCGTTGGGCTATGGCAACAATGAGGTCGGATCGATTCCCAAAAACTCGGTGCTGGTCTTTGATGTGCACTTGATCGACATTCAATAAGGTCAGGTTTCCGCCTCCGAGATTCGCGGCAAAAACGACGGTTGGCAAGGGTATGAAGGCAGTGATCGTTGGTTTTGCGGCGTTTTGTATCTGGAGTTCAACGCTGTCGCAGGCGAATCTGACCTCTGACCGATTGATGCTCGATGTGTTGCTGAGAATGGCAACTTCGCCGACAAAAACCATTCTCCAAAATGACAGCAGCGGGCTATCTGGAATTCAGCTTCCGAAGTATGACTGCGAAAGTTTTGAAAAAGCAAACTTTCACCTTGTCGATTTGAATGGCGACCGACTGAACGATTTGGTCTACCATGGTCCCTGCAAAGGTGCTCCGCAAACCGCAGCTTTCATTTACAATGGCATCAGCTTTCAGAAAGTGCTCGACGAAGCTGGCAACATCCTCGCAATCAACCATTCCGACGAGGGAGCCCAGCTTTTTTTGTACAATCCTGCCGCCGAATGCATGGAAGATGCCGACCGCATCGGCTGCTATCAGCTCAACCGCCGTGGCGAATTGGTATCCCATGCAACGTTGATTTGGCGGCTGGAAGACACGCTACCCGCGCGCCCGGACAACATTCCCACGCATGTACGCGGTGTGGTGCGCACGAGTCCGAATGAAGACGATTCGCCGAGAATTGCTTCCTGTTTTGGCGATACTCTTTTGGGCAACCGCTTGTATGCAACGCCGGATGCCACGAAAGCCCTGCTTTTGCGCACCTGCGGCGACTGGCAGCAAGTACTTATTCCGCACGGCGAAAGCAATTTTCGCGTAGCTTGGATCCAAAATCAATTTCAAAATATGCACCCCAACGCAATTCTCATTCAGCGCTTTTACGAAGGTTTCCAAGAAAAAAATTACCGGCAAATGGGCGAATGCTACCATGATTCGGCAACATTTCAAGATCCCGTATTTACGCTGAAAAACGGCAAGGAGGCCCGCGCCATGTGGCACTTTCTCTGCACCAATGGCAAAGACCTCAAAGTGATCTTCAGTGACGTACAAGCCGATGACCACCAAGGATCTGCGCATTGGGAGGCGACCTATACGTTCAGCGGAACAGGTCGTAAAGTGCACAACGTGATTGATGCCAAATTTGAATTCAAAGACGGCAAGATTTTCGTACACAAAGACAGCTTCAAATTCTACAAATGGACACGCATGGCGCTCGGCGCAACGGGAACCCTGCTCGGTTGGACACCGCTGGTCAAAAACAAAGTGCGTGGCACCGCGATGGGCGGTCTCAAAAAATTCATGGCCGACAAGCCTGAGTATCAGTGAGCCGAAGGAACGCCTACCGACTTGTCTCATTCTCCCCTAACTTTGCCCAATGAAAGTCGAAATCTGGTCTGATATCATGTGCCCGTTTTGCTATATCGGCAAACGGAAGTTTGAATTGGCATTGGCGCAATTTCCGCAAAGCGCTGAAATACAAGTCGTCTGGAGAAGCTTCCAATTGGATCCGGACATCGTCAATGCGCCAGACAAAAACGTGTACCAATACTTGGCCGAGCGCAAAGGACAATCCGTCGAATGGGCCAAACAGGTTTCCGCACAGGTGACGCAAATGGCGGCCGCTGTCGGATTGGATTACCAATTTGAAAAATCTGTCGTTGCCAATTCTTGGGATGCGCACCGCCTGATTCAGATGGCCAAGGCCACCGGCAACAATGCGCAGCATGCCAATTTGGGCGATGCTGCAGAGGAGGCATTGTTCAAGGCCTACTTCACCGACGGCAAAAACATGGCCGATGCCGAAGTCTTGGCACAATTGGGGGCATCAATCGGCTTGGATCCTGCCGAGGTCAAGGAAATGCTGCGAAAAGGTCAATTCGACGAAGCAATTGAAGGCGACTTGGCCTTGGCACAGCAATTTGGTGTACGGGGTGTGCCATTTTTTGTCTTTGACCGAAAGTATGCGATTTCCGGAGCACAGGAGCCCGAGGCTTTCCTGCAAGTGCTGGAAAAATCCTTTTCAGAATGGCGTGTTGCCAATCCTGCCTTTGCCATGTCGGTATTGGAAGGGCCAAGCTGCACGCCCGACGGCGAATGCAACTAGGCTAAATGGGCATCCCGATGCCCAAAAACCCTGAAAACTATCGGATGACGCTCGGATTTTGCAACTACGCTTTGCGCTAAAGTGCAACGGCGATGTCTATGACATGGTAGCCAAATAGGTTTACTGATCTGCAGGCTGCAGCTCCGACCACTTCACTTTTTGTACCACGCTGCTTTTCCCGTCCACCGTTTTGAGCTCCATCGTCAGCGTCGGATCATCACTCCAATCGATCGTAAAAAGGCCGAAATTATTGGCGGGCTCCACGGCCCCGACGCGGTATTTGTTGGGTTCGGTTTTGGGCCAGGTTTCTGTGATGCCACTGCTTGTCATATCATACAAAGGATAGAGGCTCTCGGGCTTGACCATCGACAATTCGCCCCAGTGTACATCGCCGCTGATGAACACCACGCCACCGACGTTTCCATCGCGGAGCAAGTCGACCATCCGCTTTTGCTCGTGCGGGACATTGGTCCAGCTTTCCCAGCCGTTGTATTCGTGACAAAATTGATTACTCGTGGCGATGATGCGAAAAACCGCAGGTTGCTGAAGTTCCTTTTCGAGCCAAGACCATTGGTCGGCACCGAGAAATGTGCTGTCTGGGTTTTCGTTGGGTTGATAATCGTTTTTCCAGCGTTTTTTGTCGTCGTTCAAGATCAAATTGTCTCGGAAAGTGCGTGTATCCAGCAAAATCACTTGTACGCGTTGGTCGCCTTCGCCATAGTATTCACTGTGGTAGATTCCTTCATGTTGCCAGCGGATGCTTTCCTTGGGTTCGCGCCAGAAGTTCAAGAAAATCTCCTTGCTCTCCTTTTTGTGCGCGTAATGCCGGCCAATGTCATTGGTCCCGTAGTCATGGTCGTCCCAAGTAGCCAAGATCGGGGTAGTTTCGCGTAAATGCTGGAATTCAGGAACTTTCGCAAATTCGTTGTAGGCCGATTGCATTTTCGCCATGTCATCGGTGTCGGCGTAGATATTGTCCCCGAGGTAGATGAAAAGGTCGGGCTTCTCCCGAATGACCGCCTCCAAAATCGGCTGTGGCTTGTCTTGCTCTGCACACGATCCAAAGGCAATCCTTATAAGGACTTTGGGATGCGAAGTCAATTTTGGATCAACTAAGGCAGCATGGTTCTCTTGGTGGACCAATGATCTTTGCTTGCAACCGCAAAATCCAAGTGCCAAAACACTCAAAAACAAAAGATAACGCATGCCGGAAAGATAGCTAGAAATCCCTTCGAATGCTTTTCGAGATGGAAACGATCCAAAGTTCTCCTCGGCGGTGTCGCAAAAAAAGAAATGGCGTACTGAACCCAGGCTTGAGGAATTTGATTGCTTTCGGTGGCGCTCAAAAACCCCAAGAAGTCCATACTGTCACTTCGAAATCCGAAATCGTGCGAGGGAGTTGCCGTTCACAATCATCTGATGCTGAATACCCAATATTTTGAATCAACGCATCAATTGGTAGACCAATAGCGAGGCACCGTAGGCCAAGCCGGTCATATAGGCAAGCATCACGAGTGTGAGTTTCCAAGAGCCGGTTTCTTTTTTCACGACGGCAAGCGTGCTCATGCATTGCATGGCAAAGGCATAAAAAATCAGCAAGGAGAAGGCAGTCGCCGTCGAATACACCTGCTTTCCAGTCACCGGATTGATTTCTGCCTTCATGCGTGCACGCAGGCCCTCAAACTTACCCTCCTCGTCCTCAGCAGCTTCTTCGCCGGCACTGTACAAGGTCGCCATCGTCCCCACAAAGACTTCGCGTGCCGCAAACGACGTCAGCAAGGAAATACCGATCTTCCAATCAAAACCCAAGGGGCGGATTGCCGGTTCGATGGCGCGCCCGACGATTCCGGCAAAACTCGCCTGAATTTTGGCGGCATTTTTAGCATTCTTCAGTTGGTTTGCCTCCGATTCATCAAGGGTGGACGCAATTTTTGGGTCAAATTCAGCATCCACAGCTGCCATTTTTTCCTCAGGTCCATAGGTTTTGAGAAACCACAATACCATTGAAATCACCAAGATGACCTTGCCGGCTTCGACGACGAAGGTCCTCGATTTATGGTACATCGTAAGCAACACATTACGCCACCTTGGAAGGCGATAAATCGGCAGTTCAGTGACAAAAATCCCGCCGGAGGCGTATCTGCCGACCGTCTTGATCACCCAGGCAACCACCAATGCCATGAAGAATCCAAGGAAGTACATCCCGGCCATCACCAAGCCTTGCAGGTTGAAGATGCCCCAAACCCGTTCGTCAGGCACGAACATGCTGATCAGCAACACATAAACTGGAATCCTTGCAGAGCAACTCATCAAGGGGGTGACCATGATCGTGATGATCCGTTCCGAACGGCTCGGGATGTTGCGCGCCATCATCACACTGGGCACGGCGCAGGCCATGCCGCCGATCAAGGGAATCACCGATTTGCCGCTAAAGCCAAACGGCCGCACGATGCGGTCCATCAAAAAGACCACCCGCGACATGTAGCCGGAATCCTCGAGAATCGAAATGAAAAAGAAGAGCATGGCGATCTGCGGCACAAAAATCACGATTCCACCCAAACCAGCCCAAGCGCCGTCGATAAGAAGGTCCGTAAACCATCCTTCAGGAAGCAAACTTCGCAGCCCTTCACCGCCAGCTGAAAATCCAGCATCGATCCAGTCCATCGGGTAGCTTGCCCAAGCAAAAATGCTCTGGAAAATTAATCCGAGAAGACCTACAAAAATCACATAACCAAAGAATGGGTGCAACAAAACCTTATCCAATCGGTCTCCCAAGCGATCAACTGCCCCCTTTGGCTGCCCCTCGACCTCCTCCACAATGGCATTGATGCGGTCATATCGCACAGCCATTTCATTGTTGACCAAGCCTTCCTGATCATCCAAAAGGTGGCTGGTGCTTGCCGGCAAAATCGGATCCGAATCCAACCAACTGAAATTCTCAGGCCGCATCAACAGCAACCAAGCCAAATACCGGGAAGCGGTTCCGATCTTCTTGGTCACCGGCACAAGCACCTCATCAAAGGTGGATGGAACGGTAAAAAAAGGCGTGGAACTCGGTTGATGCGGTTTTGCGCATTCCTCCAACAACTGCTGAATGCCAATGCCTTTTAAGGCCGAAATCACCACCACGGGAATGCCCAAAAGCTTGCTGAGCAAGCCTGAATTCAGGCTACGGCCTTCCTTTTCAAGGAGATCGGCCATATTCAAGGCCAATACAACCGGCAGGCCGAGGTCCATGACCTGCGTACAGAGCAAAAGGCTCCGACGCAGATTCGTCGCATCGGCCACCAAAACCACCAAATCCGGATGGTCGGCATCATTGTGATTGGCAAGCGCAGAGGTAGCCACTTTCTCATCCTCCGCTGCAGGATACAAACTATAGGTTCCCGGAAGGTCGATCAGGGACACTTCGCGGCCATCCTTCAACGAAAAATAGCCTGTTTTGCGGTCAACGGTCACGCCGGGGAAATTGCCGACCTTTTGCCGCAATCCCGTAAGGACATTGAACAAGGACGACTTCCCGCAATTGGGATTTCCGACAAGGGCTATTTTGTAGGGCGCACTCATGCAAGCAGTTTGATTTGAACCCTCGCAGCATCCGAACGCCGCATGGCAATTTTTCCGCCGCGTACCTTGAAGGCCAAGGGTCCACCCAAGGGAGCCTGCTCGGTCAGGATGAGTTTGTCGCCCTCCAACAAACCGATGCGCAACAAAGCAAGCTTGAGCTGCGGGTCATCAATTCGAAGTACCAAAGCCTCTGCTCCGACCCGAAGTTCAGATAGCCATACTGTTCTATTGTTGATATTCGCTTCCAGTTTTTGCGCAAATCAAGGCAATTTGGGCAACATTTCCCCACCTTAAAAGCGGCCGCTAATTTAGAACTATTCTAAATAAGAGAAGTGAAAACTGACAAAGATTATCCTTTTGTAACATTTTCCCATTTCTGCGATGCACGTTGGATCCTTGCTCCATCGTGGCACAAAATTTGGAAAGCTGCCTTGAACTTCCCTATTTTTATAAAAATGCGCACAATGAAGAGAGGATGGTCCATCCTGCTGTTGCTGCTTGCCTTGATGGCCTGTAACCGCGAAAAAGAGGTCGTAGTGCCTGACAATGAGGCGCCACCCGACAGCACCGTTGCCGATGTGGTCTTGGAACGCTACATCAACAGCAGCTACATCATTTTATTGGGTCAGCAGCCCGATGAATCTGAAATGGCACAAGCAAAGGTCATTTTGCGGGCACATAATGTCTCGCAAGCAGATCGCAACGCATTCCTGGACCTTGTGATGGCGCAACCCGCCTATCCAATGCGCATGTTTGATGTCTCACGCGCTGTATTGTTGAATGGCAGCGATACGACCGATGTGCGCGATGAACTGTTTTTGGTGAATCTGATCTTGGCGGATTCGGCTTTCGTTTCCGTTTGGGACATTGCCCAGGTGCAAAAAGCGCAATTGTTAGGCATATTGGCGATTCCGGCGGATTTGGCAGCAGGCACGCTAGACATCCGCGGAATGCACAAGCGACTTGTTTTCAACCGACTTTATGATCAGATCAACATGGGAACGCAGAACTTCGTCGTCTCCATGTTCCAGAATTTCCTGGCACGATATCCGACAGATGGGGAACGTGCCGCCTCGGAATTGATGGTGGATGGGTTCAGTTCACAGATTTTCCTGGTCTCGGGCCGCACCAAAGCCGAATTCGTCGACATCTTCATGGCTTCCGGCGACTACGACGAAGGGCAGGTGCGCGACTTGTTCATGCGGTACCTTTATCGGAATCCGACCACCGAGGAAATGGAAAGCTTGAGCATCCAATACCACAACAACAACGATTACAAGGCTTTGCAAAAGGCCATCATGAGTTCGGATCAATTTTTGGGAATATGAGCATGAAAAAGATGATCCGCTTTGGAATGGGAATGGTTTTGTTGTCGATGCTCGGCCTGAGCAGCTGCAAAAAGGAGGTCATTTACACCTACGAAGTCAATGATGTCGACGTTTCCCAACCCGGTGCGGCCAAGCCCAACGTCAAGTCTGACCTTGAAGTGTTGTCCATCGCCTATTCCGATTTGTTTGGGTCGACAATTCCCGCCGATAAATTGGAAGCATTGGCATTGACCTATCAATCCTTTGGGGACAAACGCTTGGTGTTGGACATGGTGATCCTGAATTTCCTGAACGATCCGAATGTCGTCATTCCAACGGATGGGGCGATGCGGGCGGATGTTGAAGCTTTTGTCGACGCGAGCTACCGCAAATTTTACGTGCGTGAACCTTCGGCATTTGAACGCTGGTTTGTTAGCGATTTGATCCGCAAGGATGCGACGCTCACGCCCGATTTGGTTTACTATGCCTTCATGACGAGCGTAGAATACAGATTTTACTGAGGGGAAACGGAGAATGAAACGAAGAGACTTTCTGAGAACATTGGGACTCGCGACGGCAGGAGCGGTCGCTGCGCCTTATATTTTGCCTTCCGGACGGCTGTTTGCCTCCACGGGTTCCCGCCGGGTCAATCACGTGGTCGTTTGCCTGTTTGCAGGCGGCGTGCGCAACCTCGAATCCGTCCAAAAGATCGATGGCAACTTGATGCCTTCGATTTTGACGGGCAACGAGGCCATTTCGAATGACATTGCGTTTGGGATCGCTGCAATGCCGACTTCACCGCTCGCTTTGCCGCTTCAAAAATACGGGACGCTGTACAAAGAATTCCGCTTTGGCGAAGGGCCGACCGGGCATTATTCGGCACATGCCGTGGCTTTGACCGGCCGCTATGCCGACACGAATGTCAATTTGCGCGAATCTCCCAAGTATCCCACCGTTTTCGAACTCTACCGCAAACATTCATCACCCGAAAAAAATGCTTTGAATGCTTGGTGGATTTCCAATTCGCTCGGGCCCTACCCCTACTTGAATTACAGTTCCTATCCCGGCTACGGCAGCCTTTACGGAGCCAATTTTATTCAGCCGACGTCGTTTTATCAGCCGCAGAGCGCGCAAGCACTTGGGAACATGCGGGCGTACACGCAGCAGCAGCGCACGAGCCGCGACAAGGTGCGCGACTTTCTCGACAAGAATTTCACCGTCGGCTACGATCCCAACGCCGCAGGCGTGGTCAATCCCGGCGCTGACGGCGATCGCCTCCGTGATTTTAATGCCGCGACATTGGCGGCAGTACAATCGGGACAATATGTAGATCCGTGGTCTGTCGGGCCGAGTAACATGAACAATGACCTCTACAACATGTTCTTCGCCGAAAAGGTGATTCAGGAATTCAAACCTGAATTGCTCGTGGTAAACATGCAGGACGTTGACATTTGCCATTTTGACTTCACCCGGTATGCCGACAGCCTCCACAAGGCCGATTTTGCCGTGGCGAAACTCTGGCAAGCCATTCAAGCCACTCCCGGCATGGCCAATGATACCGTGCTGATCGTGGTTCCCGAGCATGGCAGAAACCAAGTCCCCAACACGGTGATTGACCAATTTGGACGATATGCGATCGACCATACGGCGATCGACCAAACGAGCGGCGACCAAATGTCGCGGGAGATTTTCTGCCTCGTGGTTGGCCCTCCCGGCGTCGTGCGGCAAGATCAGGTGATCACGCAAGTGCGCGGCGAAAGCATCGACATCGTACCCACAGTGGCACAACTGCTGGGATTTGATACCGACATTCCGGTGGGCGTGCGGCCTCCGGGCCAAAACTTGGGGGATGCATTCCTATGAAAAATCCAATCCAACGACTGCTGTTTGCGATGCTGTTGGCGGCGTTGGCATTCTCCGGATGCAAGGACGATGATCCGCTTCCCGACAATCCCTACGATGACATCGACTACGGAAACGGGAATCCGAGTACATACACCCCTGACCCCGATGGCATTGCAGGCATCTACGAAAATATCTTGCGGAAGAAATGCAGCCTCCCGGGATGCCATGACGGGCATTTCGAGCCGGATTTCCGGTCGATTCAGTCCTCTTGGTCGACGCTTGTTTACCACGACATCGTGAAAAACACCCAGGATTCGGCGTATTCCTACCGCGTATTACCCAACGACACAGCCAATTCGATGTTTTGGTACCGTCTCACGCGCGGCGATGCCCAATTGCAGCAAATGCCCGCGACCGGTCAGTACCTCACCGCTACCGAATTGGCGAACGTGCGCAATTGGATCCTCAATGGCGCAAAGGACATGTTTGGCAATACGCCGATTTTGCCCAACGGCGAACCGAATATCCTGGGTTATGTCGCCTTCAACCCCTCCTACACCGTTCAGTTGGATGTGACCAACAACCGTTTGGATTCGGTTCCCTACCATCCTTTCAAAGTCGATCCGAATACCAACTTCAACGTCTTGATGCTCGTGGAGGATGACAGCACGGCCGTGAATCAATTGCAAGTCAATCAGTTGAAATTATCCTACAGCATGGACAATTTCACAGGTGCGTCTACGGTGAATGCCTTTTACCTTTCCCTCTCGGGCTACAGCGTTTGGGTTTGCCCGATCAACAGCGGCAATTTTGCTTCGGGGGATACGATTTACATGCGCTATTACGTGAATGACGGCGACCACGCCCAAAACACGGAATTCCCGCGCTCGGACATGGACGATGCCTACAAAACGTATGCAGCATTTTATGTAAAGCCATGAGAAAGCAATTTTCATTCAGCAGAATTCCCCTTGCTGCAGCGGTCATGCTGACCTTGTTTTCTGCCTGCAAAAAGGAGAAAATCGATCTCACGGATCCGGTTCCGACAATTTTGGGCATCACCGTTTCCCCTGCCACCGTCGTCGAATTCCAGGATTCCATCATTTTCCTGATCGACTACCGTGATGGCGATGGCGACCTCGGCGAAAATTCGCCCGATGCCCACAACCTCTTCGTCACCGACAACCGCATCAACGTCACCGAGGAATTCCGCATCCGTGAATTGGCGCCGCAAGGTGCAGAGATTCCTATCACGGGGACCTTGCGGGTCGTCTTGCGCAACACGGGCATCACCGACAATTCCAATTCGCAGACGGTAACCTACACGATTTATATGAAGGACCGGGCTGGCAATGAGAGTGATCGGCTAGTGACCCCCTCGATCACGGTGACGCGGTAAATAGGCTGGCATTCAAGGAAAACGAGCGGCTTGACGGGATTGAAAATTGATTTGAATCACCTTTTCTTCGAATCTTTGGAACTATCCTGCCCCCAAACGAGTTGTAGACTCCAAGAAGCTCCCACTGCTTTATGAAAGTCAATGTCCCCGAATTAAATCTGCCCCGCGTCATCATCATCGGCGGCGGATTTGCAGGCATCAACCTTGCCCAAGCACTTAGAAATGCCCCGGTGCAAGTTGTGATGTTTGACAAGCACAACTACCACACGTTTCAACCGCTGCTCTACCAAGTCGCCACCGGCGGATTGGAGCCTGACTCGATCGCTTTTCCCCTGCGGAAAATGTTCAAAAAGCAGCAAAACTTCACCTTCCGGATGGCCGAGGTTAATGGGGTGGATGTCGAAGGCAAAAAGATCATCACTTCCATCGGCGAAATCAAATACGACTACCTCGTGGTCGCAACGGGTTCGCGCACCAACTTCTTCGGGTTGAAAGGCTTGCAAGAGATGTCGCATGGCATGAAAAACATCCCGGAGGCGCTGGATTTGCGGAGTTTGATCCTGCAAAATTTTGAACAAGCGGTCTTGACAGCTGATCTCGACGAGCGCAACGCCCTGATGAACTTCGTGGTCGTGGGCGCAGGTCCCACGGGCGTGGAAACCTCCGGCGCCTTGGCCGAATTGAAACATCATATCCTACCCAAAGACTACCCCGAATTGGACCTGCGGAGGATGCAAATCCACCTGATCGAGGCGGGAGACCGGGTTTTGCCTGGCATGACGGGGGAATCCTCGGAGAATGCGCAAAAGGCCTTGGACAAAATGGGCGTTCATCTTTGGTTGAATGCCAAGGTCGAATCGTATGACGGCACTTCAGTGCACCTCGCAGGCGGAAAAACGCTGGATGCGATGACCGTGATCTGGTCGGCGGGTGTGGTCGGCAATGCCTTGCCGGGCTTGGAAGCCGCCGTCGGCCGTGGCGGACGCATCGAAGTGGATCAATTCAACCGGGTAAAGGGGCAATCCAATATTTTTGCGATCGGCGACGTCGCCTTGATGCGTACCGAGGAATACCCTGCGGGGCATCCAGGGGTCGCGCAGGTGGCGATGCAACAGGGAAGTTTGCTGGCGCGGAACATCAAAAGCGCCATTTTCCAGCGGGAAATGCGGGCATTCAAATACAAGGACATGGGGACGATGGCGACCATCGGCCGCAACAAAGCGGTGGGTGATATTGGTCGACTCAAGCTCAAAGGACTTCCTGCTTGGGTGCTTTGGCTCGCAATCCACCTGTTTTCCCTCGCCGGATTCCGCAACCGTTTGGTCGTTTTCATCAACTGGTTTTGGAGCTATGTGACCTACGACAAGGGAACGAGGCTCATCATCAGACCTTATCTGAGAAAAGTGAACAAATTGGACAGCAAGGAGATTACACCGAGACTGGACAAAACGCTGTCGAATTGATTTGCAACCAACTGCAACTAAACGCTTTTGCCTCCAAGGGAAAAACCCTCGCAGGCACCTTCGCGGCTTAATGCTGAATGACCAGTCGCTGAAACTTGAATTTTCCGCTCGCGTCTTTCATTCGCAGGAGATAAATGCCGTTTGACCAATTGCGCGTGTCCATTTCCATGGAAGCCTCTTTTTTGAGATCTTCCGAAATCGCCTGCTGAAACACCAATTTCCCGGAGACATCGACTACCTCCAGCAAGGTACCGGCCTTGGCCTCGGCAAACGTAACCGTCAGCCGGTCGTCGGCCGGAACAGGCCATGCATTGATATCCAGTGCAAATTGATTCATTCGATGGAGGGTCATGACGTCGGAATAGGCCACTTCATTGTCTTGACCGATCACTTTGACACGGTAGTAAACGACCTCCGAATGCGGAGTGGACAAATCCTGAAAGCGCCATTGTTTCCTGTTTTCAGATTCCATGCTGATGTCTGCGGCATCGACTTGCCCAAGGCTGCTGAAATTGGCAGCATCGACCGACCTCTCTACCTCAAAGCGGGAAAAATTCTGATTGGCATTACATTCCCAGACGACTTCACTTGCAACGGCCGAAATCCAATCTGCATTTGCATCCACCGCGACAGGCAGGATGAGGTCAAAAATCTGGTAGCTGAACCAATTTCCTGTGCCGAGATCAAAGAGCCATAGATAACCATTGGCCCATGACGTGCGGAATGAAGCGGAAGTCACTGCAGTGCCCGGCAATTGGCACATCCCTTGGTAAATGCCGGTATTTTTCTGAAAAAGGTAAAGGCGCTTGAGTACGTAGTCCAGAATCCCGATTTCCCTTCCTGCACAGCCCGTGTACACCACGGTCGTGGAATTCAGGTTACCCAAACCCACAGGACAACCCACGAGCAAGTAATTGGAAATGGCTGCATTGGTTGCACGGGAATAGCGGTAAATACGTCCATTGAAATAATAAATGACCTCGTTGGCGACGGGATCATAGTCGCCGCAGGATTGGGCATCGGGTTGCGCCATTCCAGTAAAAATACTTGCGCCTGTGTTGAGTGCATAGCCATTCCCATCAAGGTTTGCGCGCCACATCCCGCTACCACTGTAGCCATTTCCTTCCAACTGATTGGTGTTGGGATTCCACCACATGCCGCGCCAATCAAAGCCCGCTGTCGTTGTGTAGAGTTGCGTCCCGGTGGCCGACCAAGTTTCCAACGGGAAGCCAGGGTTACCGGCCCTCACCCCATAGTACCTCGCACGGATCGGATTGTAGCCTACACCTGAGCAATTGAGCAAATTGGTAGACTGATAATCAAGAATGATCCCGGGAATGGCATTGGGAAGAAGGTTGCATTGACCGAAAACATGCCCGGACAAGAACAAGCACATCAAAACAAGGGTCGCGTAGACTTTCCGCATAAGGCTCCGTATTTAGCTTCAAAAGACGGTAGAAGCTAAGCAATTTTCAGGTGACGGGCAAGTGGCCTACGGATTGAAAAAGCGGGAATGTCCTTGAAAGAAAACTGTCGAAATTCAACCCATTTACCCAACGAATAGACAGGCCCTACCGATCCACCTCGCCCAACACGAAGTCAATAGAGCCCAAAATGGCAATCAAATCGGCGATCAAGACGCCTCGTGAAATTTCAGGAACCACGCTCAAGTTGCTGAAGCTCGGCCCCTTGGCCTTGCAACGCACAGGAATGTCGCTTTTGCCGTCGGTGATAAAATAGAAGCCCAATTCGCCTTTGGGGTTTTCTGCACGGGTGTAGAATTCGCCGGCTTTGGGACGTGCCTTGGGCGGACACATCGCGCGTGGATCAAAATTATCGCCCCTCGGATAGGCTTTGGTGAGCTGCTCCAGGCATTGCGAAACGATTTTCAAGGATTCGGCGACTTCATCGACACGCACTTTGTAGCGGTCCCAACAGTCGCCAACCTTGCCCATTTCGCCTTTTCCGACACAAATCTCAAAATCCAATTCCGGATAGACGGAATAGCCATCCATCCGCCGCAAATCCAGTTTCAGACCTGATCCGCGCAGCACAGGCCCAGAGCAACCGTAGCTGATCGCGACCTCGCGCGGGAGCACGCCGACATTCGCGGTGCGTTGCACGAAAATGGGATTTTCCGTGAGCAGACCGTTCAATTCTGCCAGTTTCGGCTTGAAATACTGGACAAATTCGGCGCAACGCTCCTCAAATCCGACGGGCAGGTCATAGAACAGGCCGCCAATCCAGATATAATTGTAGAGCATCCTTGCGCCGGAGGCCCATTCGAGCATCTTCAGGATATGGTCACGGTCACGGAAGCACCACAAAAACGGCGTAACGGCTCCAATATCCAATCCAAACGTGCCAATCGCGACCAAATGGGAGGCAATCCGATTCAATTCCGCCACCAAAACGCGGATGTACTCGACCCTTTTGGGCAGTTTTCCGGCGATGCCCATCATCTGCTCGATCCCCATGACGAAGGCGAGGTTGTTGTTCATCGAGGCGAGGTAATCCAAGCGATCGGTGTAGGGAATCGTCTGCGGAAACGGCAGGGATTCGGCATGTTTTTCAAAGCAGCGGTGCAGATAGCCGAGGTGCGGAATGACTTCCAGCACGATTTCGCCGTCGGTGACGAGCTCCAAGCGCAAAACCCCGTGCGTGCTCGGGTGTTGCGGGCCCATGTTGAGGATCATTTCCTCGCTTGCCAAGTCTTGGAGCCGGGCTTTGCCGGGTGCAGAGCGCCGCAGCAATTCGCGGTAGTCGAGCTCCGTGCGCGCAGCGTTGGGGTGTTGGGTCGTAGCCATCAGTAGGCAGTTTGGATGTCGTGGTAGTACTCAGGATTCACATAATCCTTACGCAACGGATGCCCGGTCCAATCCTCGGGCATCAAAATGCGGCGCATGTCGGGATGCCCTTCAAACCAGATTCCGACCAAATCGTAGGCTTCACGCTCGTGCCAATTCGCTGCAAGCCAAATACTTGAAACCGATGGAATGACTGGCAATCCGCTAGGATGCGCATCAGGTGCGACTGTGCGGGACACGAAGCACTTGAGCACGATGCGGTGCCCACGAGTGATGCTCATGAGGTGGTACACGACGCCGATGCGATTGACGGCCGGCCCTTCGTCGACACCGCTGAGACATTCCAAATAATCGACATACCAATCGGGATCGTCACGAAGGAAGCTGCAGACCTCCACAAGATGTGTGGGCGCGATGGCGACCAAGGCTGAGAACCTCATCCTCAAAGCCTTCGACTGCCGCTGCTCCAAATGCCTTACGATGGCTTCTCTTAACCGCTGGTTTTCACTCATAGTTTGCAAATACGCATTGAATCCGCGCGCGCACCTTCAAAATCGGGTGCAATATCCACATTTCTGTTCAATTCGAGCACCCATTGAACCTTCATCACAGGGGATAAATCAAGTCTTTGTGCCAGAAATGATACCGAATTCGACCCTCCAACTTAAAATTTTATCGATGTAATATTCTTTCACCAAAAATGCTTAATTTCAAGCTTCAAAGCCTCGGATTGGAACTTCCAGGCGTTGTGACGGAATTTTTTTGGTTGGAATCGGTAAATGTGTGGCTTATGAAACAACTGTACACCCTTGTGTTCGTCTTTTTGGTGGCATTTTCGGTGGAGGCTCAAACGACACTGACGGCAGGACCCGCAATTGGTCCGGTTTATTTGGTGCCTTTTACCTCGGCTTGTTTGAATACCGGTATCCAAAATCAGCCGGTATGCTCTGGCGGGGTCACGGGATCCTTCAACTTCACATCAGTGCAATGCTGCGCTTGTCCCACCTCAGGGATGATTTGCCTACCGGGTTCGGTCGCTTACGGCGGTCCCGGCACCTCGGCATCTTTCACCAACTACCATACGCTGAGCTATTCGCCGAGCAATGAGCATCAGCAATTCGTGTTTTCGCAGCCCATCTCCAAGTTTCAATTTTCCGTTGCAGGCCCTGCCGGATCCTCCGAGAGTTTTCAGGCACAAACCTACAATGGAGCGGCTTTGATCAGTACACATACCTTCATGACGGGTGGTACCGGCATCAAGTTGACCTATACGATTCAGGGCGTCAATTTCACACGTGTTCAGTTCACTGAAATTACTGCCATCTCAGCTGATGATGAATTGTTTGGCGATGTCTGGATCAATGCCGGCGCTTGCGGAATTTTACCCTTTGAGTTGACAGACTTCAAGGCAAGCCCAACCCAAACGGGGGAAGTTACATTGACTTGGCAGACGAATGGTGAGGTGAACAACGCCATGTTCATTGCAGAGCCCTCGAGCGATAGCGAAAACTGGTCGGAAGTCGCCGCACTTGAAGGCGCAGGCACCACCGCGGAGCAAAAGTCCTACCAAACACTGGATCGTTCGCCATCTGAAGGCATCAACTACTATCGTCTGCGCACAATCGATGAGCAGGGAGAATCGCAGTATTCGCAGATTGTCGCCATCAACCTGAACCAAGGCAAGGAAAAGATCGTCGTCTATCCGAATCCTGCGGGTGATTGGCTGCATTTCAACTTTGGCAGCCTAACCGGCGACATGGAGATCAGCTTCGTGAACGAACTGGGCCAAGTGCTGAAAAAAGTCGATGCAACCGAGGCCTTGTCGGCCGTCGAGGTGACGGATTTGCCTGCGGGAATCTATCTGATGCGCGTGTTGCTCCCTGACGGAACGACTTCGAATCAGACTATCATCAAAAGTAATCGGGGAGCTTTGAATTCGTTTCAGGCGCGGTCAAATTTTCCTTTGACGCCCAGGCTTTCCTGCCGGATTTTCTCCTGAAGTTTCATGATGCCTCCGATCAGCGCTTCGGGGCGCGGTGGACAACCCGGAACGTAGACGTCCACCGGAATCACACGGTCCACGCCTTTGACGACATGGTAGCCATGTTCCCAGTAGGGTCCGCCGCAGTTGGAGCAGCTGCCCATCGAAATCACGTAGCGGGGCTCCGCCATTTGTTCATAGAGGCGTCGCACGCGGTCGGCCATTTTGAATGTCACCGTCCCTGAAACGATCATCACGTCACTTTGTCTTGGGGAAGGCCGTGGAAAAACGCCCATTCGATCCAAATCATAGTGACTTGCACTTGCAGCCATCATTTCGATCGCGCAGCAAGCGAGGCCAAAGCCCATCGGCCACAAGGAGTTGAGTCGCGCCCAATTGATGAGATCGTCCAGCTTTGTGACGACCACACTTGCTTCCCCCCGTTTTGATGTCTGATAGCCCCATGATGTGCGCAAGTTTCAAAAAAGTCCTTCGAATGGGAATAATTGAAGAAAAATCTTTCCGCTAGCCTGTCCCTATTGATGGGATTGCGTTCCTTTGTGAAAGTTAAACCGCAAATTTCGTAAACGTATGAAAAAGCACCAATCTACATTATCCATGTTTCTCTTAGTGGTTTTCACCGTGGCAGTTAATTTCGCTATTGCCCAGAAACCCATTGCTGCACCCAAAAAGGAATTTTCCTATGAAATGGTGTCTTCAGAAGGCACGAATGCAGCAGCTGTCGTTTGGGACAGCAAACATGGTGTTTATATCACGGTCATCGCAGGAAATGCTGACTTCCCGCGGGAGGTGTTTGACGGCAACGGTGCCGACATCACCCAAACCACCGCAGACTTTGATTGGAGGGGAATGTGGTACAATCCAGCGACCGGCAAGTGCGAAGGCAACGGCGCAGGTGAAGCAGGATGGGCCACATTTGGCTTGGATGGCAGCAATAACCCCGGCGAGGTAACCGTTTTCAAGGAAGGTCAATTCCAACCTGATTTCCAATCCGTTGGGGCTTATGATTTCCAAAAGAAGCAGGTGATATTTTTGGACTTTACCGTAGACGGTTTGGCGATGTACTCCCGTAAAAATCCGAATAAGGTCAAGCGCCTCAACATTTCGTGGGACGATGTGGACTTAGGCAATATCAACAGCACCTCTGTCGGCTTCACAGGAAAAAAGGGCTACGAATACGTGATGTTGGATTTTAGCAATGGCAAACTCGAATTTTTTGACCGGGCTGGTAACCACACTGCAAGCGCTCAACTCCCGGATGATGCACCGCTCAATGACAGCTTTGCATTTTCGGTCACCAACGATCGGGCCTTTTTGTATGACAAAGGAAGCGCGCGTTTGGTCAGCCTATCCGCTGTTCTAAGTGCGAAATAGCCTTCGCTGAACCAGACTTCCGGTTCCGACTCTGATCGATATCCCGCAAAATGAAAATCAAAAACTCACTCGGCATGGTTCGTGCCGT